>CAYXVN010000001.1:0-50666 GCA_964468565.1 uncultured Oscillospiraceae bacterium
TTGCCCAGATTGGAGTGGTAGTAGGTGTAGAGAAGCCCCCCGTCCGGGGCAATAAGCGCCAGCTTGGTGGTGGTGGACCCGGCGTCGATGCCCAGGTAGGCGGGGCCGGCATAGGTGGCGATGTCCGCCTGAGGCGGTCTGCTGGCGTTGTGCCGGGCCAGGAAGGCATCATACTCCGCCTGGCTGGAAAAGAGAGGGGGCATGGTGTCCACCAGGGATGTGGCGTCCACGCTCTCCTCCAGTCTGCGCAGGACCTCCTCGTAGGTGGTGGGGCTCAGCTCTCCGGCACAGAGGGCCGCGCCGATGCCGGCAAAACAGTCTCCGTCGGCGGGAAAGATGGCGTGCTCCCCGTCCAGCTTCAGGGTTTCCACGAAACGCTCCCGCAGACCCATCAGGAAGTGAAGGGGGCCGCCCAGAAAGACGATCTTGCCCTTCAGCTCCCGACCCTGGGTGAGGCCGGCCACCGTCTGATCCACCACGGCCTGGAAGATGGAGGCGGCCACGTCCTCCTTGCGCCCTCCCTGGTTGAGAATGGGCTGGATGTCGGTCTTGGCGAAGACGCCGCAGCGGGAGGCAATGGGGTAGATTTTTTCGTGGCGGAGGGAGAGCTGGTCCAGTTCCTCCACGGAGACGTTCATCAGGGTGGCCATCTGATCGATGAAGGCCCCGGTGCCTCCGGCACAGGAGCCGTTCATCCGTTCCTCCAGGGCTCCCCCGAAGAAGATGATCTTGGCGTCCTCGCCCCCCAGTTCGATGACCGCGTCCGTGTTGGGAATGAAGGTGTTGACGGCTGCCGCCGTGGCGTAGACCTCCTGGACGAAATCAATGCCCGCCGCCGTGGCGACACCAAGCCCTGCAGAGCCGGTGATGGCCACCTGGATGTCCTGACCGGAGAGCAGGTCCGAAATGGAGCGGAGCGTCTCGCAGGCCCGCTCCCGGGTCCTGGAGTAGTGGCGCTCGTAGGAGCGGAACAGCAGATTGTTCTGCTCATCCAGTACCACCACCTTGACGGTGGTGGAGCCGATATCAATGCCGACGCGAAGATTCATGGAACATCACCTGCGAAGATCCTTGTTGGGAGAACGCGGCAGAGGCCTGCTGCGGAAATCATATTTTAGTGTGTGGTTCCCATGAAAACAATAAATTTAACATTTTCTTAGCAGTGTTTCAGGTGTTTTTAACGTCTGACAGAAAATGCCACCAGCCCGAACCGGGGCGGGGGAAGGGGAGGAGAGAAGAAAAGGCCGCCCGGAACCGGGCGGCCAGGGAGACGGGGGCAGATTCTGGATCAGGTAATGGGGACAAAAGTGATGGACAGTTTCATCCCCAGCCCTGCGGCGATGCGCTTCAGGGTTCGCAGGGAGGGGTTGGCGCTGCAGTTTTCGAGGCGGCTGATGGCAGCCTGTTTGATGCCGGTCGCCTCGGAGAGATCGTCCTGAGTCATGCCGGTACGCTGCCGGGCCATCAGGATGGCCCGGGACAGCTGTGCCTCCGGAGTAAGGTCCGAGGGATCGCCACGGAATGAGGAGGACTCCAGTTTCATGGAGATAACGCGCTGAAAATCCTTTGCCAAGATTGTTGCACCTTCTTCCAGGCGGGCGCTGGGCCCTTGGTCAGGCGGGACTTCCCCCTGCCGGAAAGGGGTGTCCTTACCGAACCGGAGTGCAGATCGGTCGCCGTGTTGCAGATATTACCACTTCCATAATATATGCACCCTTGCAGATTGTCAACACATTTCCACTTATTTTTGTCATTTTTCATCCTGCAGTGGCGTTTCCAGGAAAAAATAAGGAAATAAAAAAGGATAGAACAGGGTTAAATGGATACAATTAGGAACCTCTCCACCAGAGGAAGAGTCCCTGCCCTCTTTTTTTCAGGAGAGGGTGAGTTCACCTTTACCGGGGATGTGTTTTGCGGTATAATATGAGGGCTGCGGGACGGAGAGGCTCCCCAGGGAGAATCAGATTGAGGAGGAGTCAGAAATGGGAAAACGGCTTGCCGCTGCGCTGCTCACCGTGTGCATGCTGGCCGGGATGGTGCCGGCAGTCTGTGCCTCCGGGTTCCGGAAGAGCGGAGAGGAGACATGGCTGTCAGACACTTCCTGGTATTACCGGCAGCTGAATGGGGAGGACCGGGCTGCCTGGGACATGGATGTGGAGAACATCCTCCGCTATCCCGCCCAGCAGGTGGCGTCCACCCCCGACCGGCAGAGGACGGTTCTCACTCAGGTCATCCGGGCGGAAAACCCGCGGCTGTTCTGGGTGGACTGGATCGATTCCTACGGACGGCTGTGCTTCTACAGCAGCACCAGCAGGGCCGGGGGCAACTACTTTGCACCCCGCTGGCCGAGAGGGAGCAGCCTGGAGGATCTTCAGGAGAAGTATCTGCATGCCGTTGACCGGGATGCCCAGCAGATCCGCCAGGCCCTGGCCCCGTCCTTCTCCCGCTATGACGCGGTGAAGGAGATCGTGGACTGGATCTGCGAGAACAGCACCTACAACAGCAGCCAGACCGGGAACAACCGCAGCACCACGGAGCCGGTGGATTTTGCCTGGCTGGCGGCCCACTCCTCCTACGCCGCCCTGGTGACGGGGGATGCCTATGAGCCGGTGTGCGAGGGCTACGCCCTGGCCTTCAAGGTTCTGTGCGAGGAGATGGATGTTCCCTGTCTGTGCGTGGCGGGAAGCACCTCCTTTGCAGAGTCCCACATGTGGAATCTGGTGCAGATGGAGGACGGCACCTGGCATCTGGTGGACGTGGCAGGGGTGGACCGGAAGGAAGGGGCCCCTTACACCTACAGCTACTTCATGATCGGCGCGCAGCAGGCGGAGAAGATGGGCTATGAGCCGGATCCGGTCTTCGGCAGCCGCTACATCGGCGGCGGCAGTTCGGCGGATGACCCCCGCTTTTCGGTGCCGGACATTGCAGAGGGCTGGCGCTATGTGCTGGCGCCGGAACTGACGGTGACGGAGACCTGGGGAGGGGCCTGCGTCCGCATGGAGGGGCGCAACCCGGCCATCAACAGCGGCTACCTCTATCTGCTCTACACCACGGACGGGAAGGACCCCACCCTGGAATCCCCCAGCTGTTTTCGCCACTGGGAGAGCGTCTACAACGGGGAGGTAAGCCGGGATCTCTGGCTGGAGGAGGACACCCCCGTGAAATCCATCCTCCAGGTGGGAAGCAACGGAACTGTGGCCAACGGCTTCACCCCCTGGCAGTTCCGCTCCTTCAGCGATGTCTCCGCCCTTCAGGTGCAGGTGGGGGAGACGGACCGGCCTGTCATCACCGGCAGCGGGGAAGACATCACCATCACTGCGCCGGCCTCCGCCTCGGAGGAGGTGCGGATTTACTACACGACGGACGGGAGTGATCCCCTCTACCGCCTGCAGGCGGATGGGAGAGCGGAGACCAATCCGGCCCAGAGTCTGTACAGCGGGTCCTTCTCCCTGGAGGAGGGAGCCGAGGTGAGGGCCATTGCGGTGGACCGGGGCAGCCGCGCCAGCCTGGTGGTGTCCTGTCCCGCCGGCAGCGAAGGCGGGAAGTGATTTTCCGGGGTGAAACCGGTCTGTCCCGGCGGCCGGGGGAACTTCTCCCGATGAGGTCAGTTTTGTGAATCTGAGGCTATGAAGAGGACCCGCATCAGAAGAGGATGCGGGTCCCTATTTTGCCCCTGGGGCAGATTCTGATTACAAATCGTTATAACCTCCAGGAAAATTACAGACAGGAGAGGATCCTGGAGAATGGAATGCCCCTGCAGAGGGGAACTCAGTGCCGGAAGCGGAAGGCGATGACAAGGCCGACCAGAAGGACAAGGGCGGAGATGCCGGTGAGAATCAGGGCCTCCCGGCTTACGGAGGAGGTCTGTCCCCCGGCCTCCGGTGTGGGAGCCCCTCCCTGTCCGAAGGGGGCGTCACCCTGGTCGGGGCGCTGGCCCCGGCCGGGGAAGGCGGTGTCCCCCTGGCCCCCGGCACCTGGGGGGGATTCCGGGGCGGGAGTGTTCTGTGTACCGTCTCCGGTTGGGGTCTGAAATCCCTCCGGGGGCTGAGGGGGCTGGGTCTGAGTGTCCCCGGTGGAGGGATTCTGGGTCTGGGAAGAGCCGGCAGAGGAGGAATCCGTTTCCTGGGAGGGCCTCTCCTCCCCGGCGGAGGAAGAGGTGCCGGAGTCGCCCTGCGACCCCCTCTCCCCGGCAGCGGAGGAGGGGGAGGAAGCCGCCAGAAAGAGGGGAGCGGAGGAGGAGATGGTGGCTGTGGCGGCGGCAGCGGGGGTCCGGTCCGGCCGCTGGGGCATCTGGCCGTCCACTGTGCCCTCACGTCCCATGCCATTTCCGGGACCGCCGCCCAGCATGCCTCTCCCCCCTGCCCCGAAGGCGCTGACGGAGGTGTTGTCGATGGTGACCTCCTCCGCCGTCTCCCCGATGGTCAGGGTGCAGGTGTCGCCCACGGCCAGCTCCGGGGCGCTGAGAATCATCCAGGTGAAGGGGGAGGGAACTTCATGGGAGAGGAGAACGGTTCCGTCCTGGGCGGTGAGGGAGACTTCAGTTCCGGCCTCCCCCTGGGCGCTGCGGGCCAGGAATCCCTGGGTGGAGGAGGAGTCAAAGCTCTCCGCCATCATGCTGCCGCCGAAGGCCATGACCGTGCCGCCGGTGATTTCGCACACTCCCCCCAACTCCGAGGCCACATCCAGTGGGGCATTGGGACCGGTGCCGTTGAGGCTGATGAAGGTGTTGCCGCCTGAGATGGAGATGCTGCCGTTGGAGTCCAGGCCGTCTGCGTCTCTGCCGGTGTCGTTGAGCAGAGTGATGTCTCCGCCGGAGATGGACAGCATGCAGGTGGAGGGATCCGGACCGCTGGCGTTGATGCCGTCATCCGTGGAGGTGATGGTCAGGGAGCCCCCGCCGATGGTGACCTGGGCGGCCTCCACCCCTTCCCTGCAGGAGGGGATGGTGAGGGTGCCCCCTGCCAGGAGGAAGGAGGAGGTTCCCTCGTCGTTGGACACGGCGATGCCGTCATCCCCGGCGGTGGCGGTGAGATCCATGCCCGTCAGCTGCACGCTGTCGTTCACGTGGATGGCATCCTCGGTCCCGGTCACCTTCAGGGTGCCTCCGGTGATGGCCAGCCTGTCGTTGCAGACGATGCCGTGGGCGTGGGAGCCGGTGACGGTGAGGGAACCGCTGCCGTTGATGGTGAGGTCGTCCCGGGCGTAGATGGCACCGTCAATGCCTTCGGAGGTGGCCTCCTCCCGGAAGCTCTCCCCGCAGGAGACGGTGTTTTCGCTGCCATCCCCCAGGGTGAGCAGCACCTTTTCCGCCTGGCGCACCAGCAGGGCGGCGCTGTCCCGGCAGTGCAGGCTGACGCCGTCCAGCATCAGCCGCACGATGCCGCTGCCCTCCGTCTCCACCACCAGGCTGCCGTCGGTCAGTTCGCCGGAGAGAAGGTAGCTGCCGGCGTAGGCGATGTGGAGCTGGCCATCGTACCAGTAGGCGCCGCTGCCGTCCAGTTGGGCGCCGTCGCCGGTGAGGCGGATCCGGGTGGCTCCCGTGGTGTCCCAGTCATCCTCCAGGTCCACGGAGGAGAAGAGGTCCTCGGCCCCGGTTTCCTCCGATGGGGTGCTGTAGGCACGGATGCCCAGCAGAAAGCCGGTGAGGAGAAGGGCCAGCAGGATTCCCGCCAGACAGATGGCATCCAAATGCTTGCTGGTAGACATATGCTCACCCCATGTAGTCGCCGTTGTAGCTGACCAGGACGGCGCTGTGCACCCCGGGCATCTGGGTCAGGGTGTTGAGAAAGTCGGTGTTGTCATCCCTGAGCCGCACGTCCAGGTTCAGTTCCACCAGGCCCTGCTGCACGGTTTTGCTCTTGACGGCACAGCGGCGGGTGTGCTCCTCCAGGAAGCTGCGGGCGGTGATCTCGCTCTCGTGGTCCTGGCACTGGAGAACCACGATATAGGGATCGCAGTGGGTTTTGCGGTTCACGAACACCAGAAGGATGAGTCCGATGATGACGCTGCCGATGACCGCCAGGGGAATCATGCCGGCCGCCAGCACAATGCCCACCGCAATGGCCCAGAAGAGGAAGGCGATGTCCAGAGGCTCCTTGATGGCGGTGCGGAAGCGGACGATGGAGAGGGCGCCCACCATGCCCAGGGAGAGGACCACGTTGGAGGTGACGGCCAGGATGACAAGAGTGGTGATCATGGTGAGAGCCAGCAGAGTGACGCCGAAGCTGGAGGAGTACATGACCCCCTGGTAGGTCTTGCGGTATACCAGGAAGATGAACAGCCCCAGACCGAAGGCCAGCACCAGGGCCAGGGCCATGTCCAGCAGGCTGACGGAAGTGACGTTTTCCAGGAAGCTGGAGCGGAAGATGTCGTTGAATGTCATGATGAGAACTCCTTTCGGATGGGCCCGGCGGATTCAGCCGTAGATGCGGCACTGGGCATATTTGGAGAAGGAGGTGACGCGGCGGCCGGGAAGCTGCACGGCAGCCCGGACCACATCGGGGAGGAAGCCGTCCCATTTCACCTCCAGAACAATGGGGGCATCCCCGGCGGGGATGGTGAGGCAGTGGGGATTGAGAAAGTCGGTGCTGTTCAGGCCGGTGCGCAGATTGTAGTCCAGGGTAACCCGCACATTTCCCGGTGCAAGGACGAAGGGCTCCCGGGTGTACTCCACGATGGTCCGGGGCCGCAGGCCCTGGGTGTGCATGCGGGTCAGGAGCTCTTCCAGAAGGGGCTCAGGGCGGAGGGGCATCCGGTCCAGCTGCCCCCGGGTGAGCATCTGTACCTCCTCCCGGGTCACAGTGCAGCTCTGTTTGGCTCCCAGTCCCCCCTGTCTGCATTTCTTCTCCAGGTGGATGAGGGAGGTGTCCCGGTTGTAGCAGCGGATGCGGAACTTCTCCCGGCAGCTGACCCCGTCCAGTTTGTCCCGCAGGGCCCGGTCTGTGGGGGTGTCGAAGTAGAGGCTGCGGATTTCATAGCGGCCGCCCTGGGCGTGAGGGTCCGGGTTCATGACGGCGCGCAGCCTCTGGCGCAGGACCAGCAGGTCCTGCAGGTTCAGTTCATGCTTCCATTCGTGTCGGAAGTCCATGGGTGCTGGCCTCCTTTCTGCAGCGGCAGGTCCCATTTTATCGGGGAAAGCTGAAAAGGCTCTGAAAATACGCCTCCGGTTTTGTAAAAGAATTATGAATTTCTCCCCTTCAGCTTGGATTTCCCCGGAGGAAGGACTATAGTTGGGGGCACAATGAGACTGCAGACCGGGAGGTAACGGGAATGAAGATACTGGTTGTGGAGGACGAGGTGCTGCTGGCAGGTTCCCTGAAGACGCTGCTGGAGAGCAAGGGATTTCAGGTGGACGCGGTGTATGACGGCGAGACGGGAGCGGAGTATGCCCAGCTGGGGGTCTATGACCTGCTGATCCTGGACGTGATGATGCCCAAGCTCAACGGCTATCAGCTGGCCCGCCAGGTGCGGGCCCGGCACTGTGCCACCCCCATTCTGATGCTGACGGCGAAGGGGGAGGTGGAGGACCGGGTTGAGGGACTCAACGCCGGGGCGGACTACTACCTGACCAAACCCTTTGACAGCCGGGAACTGTTGGCCTGCGTGAATGCCCTGCTGCGCCGGCAGGGAAACCAGGTGGATGAGATGGTGTGGGGGAATACCGTCCTGGACCTTTCATCCTGCATGCTGGTGTGCGGGGAGAAGCGGGTGCGCCTGTCCGCCCGGGAGTTTGACGTCATGCGCATTCTCTTCCAGGCGGGAGAGCGGAACCTCTCCAAGGAGACCATTCTCTCCCGGGTCTGGGGCTTTGACTCCAACGCGGTGGAAAACCATGTGGAGGTCTATGTGGGATTTCTGCGCAAGAAGCTGGCAAGCATCGGCTCCAATGTGCGCATTGAGGCCATCCGCCGGCAGGGTTACCATCTGGAGGTGGCGGAGGAATGCTGAAGCGGCTGCGGCTGAAGTTCATCTGCATCAACATGGCCATCGTGGTGGCCCTGCTGCTGACCATGTTCGGCCTGGTCTATCAGGTGACCCGCCAGGACCTGGAGACGGAGAGCCTGGAGACCCTGCGGGCCATTGCGGCGGAGCCCTTCCGGATCGGCAGACCCGGGGAGCTGCGGGACGGGGTGCAGCTGCCCTACTTCGTGCTGCAGGTGGGCCGGGACGGGGAGCTGATCACCGCAGGAGGCTTCTACGATCTCTCGGATACGGCATTTCTTCAGGAACTGCTGAACACCGTTCAGAGTACGGGAGCCCGGGAGGGCACGCTGCGGGAGTACGGGCTGCGCTTCTGCTCCAGCTACAGCCCCTGGGGCAGCAGTGTGGTCTTTGCGGACATGTCCAGCGAGCAGCGTACCCTCAGCAGCCTGGTGCGCACCTGCGTGGGGATCGGGGGAATCAGTCTGGTGGCCTTTCTCCTGGTCAGCATCTTTCTTGCCCGCTGGGCGGTGCGGCCGGTGGAGCAGGCCTGGGACCAGCAGAGGCAGTTTGTGGCGGATGCCTCCCACGAACTGAAGACCCCACTGACGGTGATCCTCACCAATGCGGAGATGCTTCAGGGGACGGAGTACGACGAGAGCAGCCGCCGGCAGTTCTCGGAGAGCATCCTGGCCATGGCCCGGCAGATGCGGGGCCTGGTGGAGAGCCTTCTGGAGCTGGCCCGGGTGGACAACGGCAGGGTGCGCATGTCCATGGAAACGGAAGTGAACTTCAGTGAACTGGTGTCGGATGCCATGCTGCCCTTCGAGCCGGTGTATTTTGAGCAGGGACTGGAGCTGGACGGACAGACCGAGGAGGGAATCGTCCTCCGGGGAAGTCCGTCTCATCTGCAGCAGGTGGTGGAGATTCTGCTGGACAACGCCCAGAAGTACTCGGATCCCGGGGGGACCGTAAAGCTGCGGCTGCGCCGGCAGAACCGGCACTGTCTGCTGGAGGTGTCCAATCCCGGGCCCGCCATCTCCCAGGAGAATCTGAAGGCCATCTTCAAGCGCTTCTACCGGGTGGACAGGGCCCGGGGCATGGACGGCAGCTACGGCCTGGGACTGTCCATCGCCGAGGGAATCGTGGAGGAGCACCGGGGCCGGATCTGGGCGGAGAGCGAAGGGGGAAGAAACATATTCCGGGTGGAACTGCCCGTGGCGTAGGAAAGGGGGACGGCGCTGCCGTCCCCCTTTCAGTGTTCAAAGAAAATTCAAACTTCTTTCAGTGTGGTTTCAGCCTGGCGGACTACAATGGGGGAGCAAAAGGGAGGTTATCGGAATGATCCAAGTTGAGCACCTGACCAAGTACTACGGGGATTTCCTGGCGGTCAGTGACCTGTGCTTTGAGATCGGGGAGGGCCACGTCTATGGCTTCCTGGGTCCCAACGGGGCAGGGAAGTCCACAACCATGAACATCATGACGGGGTGCCTGTCCGCCACGGAGGGGCACGTGCGGATTGACGGATTTGATATTTTTGAGCAGCCGAAGCAGGCCAAGAAGCGGATCGGCTACCTGCCGGAGCAGCCGCCCCTCTATGTGAATGAGACGCCGGAGGAGTACCTGCGTTTCGTGGGGGAGGCCAAGGGCCTGCGCAGGCAGGAACTGCGGGACCAGATCGAGGAGGTGATCGGCCAGACGGGAATTGAGAACGTGCGGAAGAAGCGGATCGCTGATCTGTCCAAGGGTTACCGGCAGCGGGTGGGCATTGCCCAGGCCCTGCTGGGCAATCCCGGCGTCATCATTCTGGACGAGCCCACCGTAGGTCTGGATCCCATCCAGATCATTGAGATCCGGGACCTGATTCAGGAGCTGGGCCGCACCCACACCGTGATTTTCAGTTCCCACATCCTCTCGGAGGTGCAGACCATCTGCGACCGCATTCTGATGATCGCCCACGGAAAACTGGTGGCCTTTGATTCCCCGGAGAACCTGGAGATGCGGCTGATGGCCCCCAACGAGGTCAGTCTGGTGGCGGAGGCGGGCCTGGAGGAGACAGAGGCCATTCTGGCGGATCTCACCGAGATCGCCGATGTGCAGGCGGAGGAGACGGAGCCCGGGCGCACCGGCGCCCACATCTCCCTCTCCTGCCCGGATGCCTATGAGGGTTCCCGGGCCATCTTCTGCGCCTTTGCCCAGGCGGGAAGGCCTCTGCTGGAGCTGTCCGTGAAGCGGGCCAGCCTGGAGGAACTGTTCCTGGAACTGACGGAGCAGACGGATGAGAACCCGGAGACGGAGCGCGAGGAGGTGCAGCCATGACCGCCGTACTGAAACATGAACTGAAGACCTATTTTCACTCCCTGACAGCCTATATTTTCGGGGCGTTTCTCCTGGTTGCCGTGGGGATCGGTGCCATGCTGTACAACATCAACGCGGCGGTGAGCAACTTCGAGTTTGTGCTCAGCTTCTGCGACCTGATCTTTGTGATCATTGTTCCCATTCTGACCATGCGGGTGCTGGCGGAGGAGCGGCGGCAGAAGACGGATCAGCTGCTCTACTCCCTGCCCATCACCACCACCCAGGTGATCCTGGGCAAGTATCTGGCCCTGCTGGTGGTCTATCTGGTGCCGCTGGTCATCATCAGCATCTATCCCCTGATCTTCCGCCGCTTCGGCGACGTCTATCTGCTGACGGCCTACGGCTCCCTGCTGGCCTTCTTCCTGATGGGCGCGGCCCTCATCGCCCTGGGGGTGTTCATCTCCTCCCTGACGGACAACCAGGGGTTCGCGGCGGGCATCGGGGTGGCGGTGATTCTCTTCAATTACTACTCCGTCAGCCTCTCGGAGTACGTCTCCACCACGGCCATGGGTTCCGTCATTGCCATGTGCGTGCTGATTCTCATTGTGGGGGTCCTGATCCGCACCATCACCGGCAGCGAGAATCTGGGCTACGGATTCTGCATCGTGGGAATTCTGGCGGTGGGTCTGGTGTTCTACCTGCGGGCAGACGATTTTGAGGGGCTGCTGCCCCAGATCATGTCCGCCCTGTCCCTGTTTGACCGCTTTCTCACCTTTGTGAACGGGTCCTTTGATCTCACCTCCATCGTGTACTACCTGTCGGTGATTGTCCTGTTCCTGTTCCTGTCGGTGCAGTCTCTGGAGAAGAGGAGGTACAACTGATGAAGTTTCAGGCGCGTTCCGGAGAGAAGAAGTCCCCATCGAAGAAGCCCGGGAGCAGCCGCCAGGCCCTCCGGGCCGGCAGCTACTCTCTGGTGATCTCCGCGGTGGTTGTGGCCATCGTGGTGGTGGTGAACATCTTCGTCTCCGCCCTCCCCATGTCCATGACCCACTTTGACATCAGTGCCTCCAAGCTCTACTCCATCACCAGCAACACCAAGGTGGTGGTGAACGGCCTGCAGAAGGACGTGACCATCTACTGGATCGTGCAGGCGGATGAGGAGAATGCCGTGATTGAGAATCTGCTGGACAAGTACGAGAGCCTCTCGGATCACATTGAAGTGGTGAAGCGCAACCCGGACGTGTATCCCACCTTCGCCCAGCAGTATACGGACGAGGAGGTTGCCAACAACAGCCTGGTGGTGGAGTGCGGGGACCGCAGCCGCTACATTCCCTACAGCGACATCTATATCCAGGAGCCGGACATGTACTCCTACACCTACAACACCTCCTTTGACGGGGAGGGTGCCATCACCTCCGCCATCGACTATGTGGTCAACTCCAAGCTGCCCCAGCTGTATGTGCTGGAGGGCCACGGGGAGAAGGAACTGCCCGAAGGCTTCCGGGATCAGGTGGAGAAGGAGAATGTGGAGATCCAGTCCCTGTCCCTGCTGACCACGGACTCCATTCCGGAGGAGGCCGCCTGCCTGATGATCTGGGCTCCCCAGAGTGACATCTCGGAAGAGGAGCGCAACATGCTGGCCGACTATACGAAAGACGGCGGCCGGCTGCTGGTGGTGGCGGGTCCCGCCCAGGAGGGAACCCTGACAAACCTCACCTCTCTTCTCACCGACTACGGCGTGGAGGTGTGCGACGGCATTGTGGTGGAGGCCGACCGGGGCCATTTTGCCTCCCAGGAGCCCCTGCTTCTGCTGCCCGACCTGCAGAGCAGCGACATCACCGATGCCCTGATTGAGGAGAACTACCACGTGATGATGCCCGCCGCCCAGGGCCTGAACCTGGAACAGGCGGATGAATCCGTGACGGCGCTGCTGACCACCTCCGAGGCGGCCTACAGCAAGAAGGACGGCTACAGCATGACCACCTATGAGAAGGAAGAGGGAGACCTGGAGGGGGCCTTTGTCACGGGGGTCTCCATCGACTGCGGAAATGAGGGCCGCATCGTCTGGTTCACCTCCTCCTATTTCCTGGAGGATCAGTACAATGCCTATGCCTCCGGGGCCAACGGGGACCTGACCATGAACGCCATTGCCGCCATGGTGGGGGAGACGGAGGCCATGGCCATCCGCAGCAAATCCCTGAACTACAATTACCTCACCATCAGCGATTCCGCCTCCACCTGGCTGAAGGTGGCCATGATCGGCGTCTTCCCCCTGGCCTACCTGGGCATCGGAATTGTCGTGGTTCTGAGAAGAAGGAGGCTGCAGCATGAATCGGTCTAGGAAACTGATCCTTCTGGTGGGTGTCCTGGTGGTGGTCAGCATTGCCGCCTTCGCCGCCCTGCACATGAAGGAGCGGAAGGAGGAGATCCGCACCAGCGGCGAAGTTGTGCTGGAGGTGGACCCGGACACCGTGGAGTCCCTCTCCTGGGAGGCCGATTCGGATCCCCTGTCCTTCCACCGGGACGGAGGCTGGGTCTACGACGAGGACGACGCCTTTCCCGTGGATGAGGAGAAGATCGGGGAACTGCTGGGGCAGTTCCAGTCCTTTGGCGCCGCCTTTGTCATTGAAAACGTGGAGGACCCGGGCCAGTACGGTCTGGATGATCCCTCCTGCACGATTCACATGAAGACCGCCGACCGGGAGTATGAGATTCTGCTGGGGGACTTCTCCAGCATGGATTCCCAGCGGTACGTCTCCATCGGAGACGGCAATGTCTATCTGGCGGCCACGGATCCCATGGATGCCTTTGATGCCACCCTGCGGGAGGTGATCGACAACGATGAGACCCCGGATGTGGACGAGGTGAAGACCATGGAGTTCGGCGGAGTGGACTCCTGGAAGGCTGAGAGGCAGGAGGAGAACACCCTCACCATCTGCGGGGAGGACCGCTACTTCACCCAGCAGGAAGGGGTGACGCTGCCTCTGGACAGCGGACGGGTGGGCACCCTTCTGGGGGACATCGCCTCCCTGGATCTGACCAACTACGTGACCTACAAGGTGACGGAGGAGGAACTGGCCACCTATGGGCTGGACCATCCGGAGCGGACCATCACCCTCACCTACTCCACAGAGGGGGAGGACGGCCAGGAGACGGAGGAGACCTTCACCCTGGCCGTGAGCCGGGATCCGGATGAGCAGGCCAGTGCCGGGGAAGAGAGCGGGGGAGACACCTCCCAGCAGTCGGACAGCAGCGGGGAGACAGAGGACACCGAGGAGATCAATGCCTTTGTGCGGGTGGGGGATTCCCCCATCGTCTACCAGGTGACCGGAGTGGACTATGTGGCCCTGATGGATTCCTCCTTTGACGATCTCCGCCACCGGGAGATGTTTTCCGGGGATACGGAGGAGATCACCTCCATCGACGTGACCCTGGAGGGTAGCAGTTACACCATTACCCCGGAGGGGAGCGGGGAGGACCGGACCTGGAAGTACGGCGAAGAGGAGACGGAGGCAGATGATCTGACGCAGGCCCTGACCGGTCTGACCGCAGACACCTTCACCACGGAAAAGCCCACCCAGAAGGAGGAGATCGCCCTCACCATCCATCTGGACAACGACAATGCCGATCAGCTGAGCCTGACCCTCTACCGCTACGACGGCAGTCGCTGCCTGTGCCAGGCGGACGGCAGATCCGTCTGTCTGGTGCCCCGTTCCCAGGCGGTGTCCCTCATTGAGGCGGTCAACGCCATTGTGCTGAACGCAGCGTAAGCCTGAAGACAAAAGTGCCCCCGGCCCATCCGGTGCCGGGGGCTTTTTCAGTCTGTTTTCAGGCCATGCCCCTGAAGGCGGAAGGAGGGCTCCGACAGGGATGGGCCCCAGCCGGGGATGACAGGGGGTGGGGACAGGTGTGATCTGGTCCCGGCTGCTTGCAGCAGATTGGCCCTTTGAGAGATTGACAGAAGGATGGACCGGAACCGCACCGTCCGGGGTTTACGAGAACCGGCGGGGGAGGGGCCGGGACCGTCCCTGCCGGCACACGGCGCCTGGGCTTTTTGCCAGACGGGGTGAAAAGTCTTGCAGTTCATTCCAGAATATGCTATTATGGACAAAACCACGGGAAGGGGGCAGATCTCCGGGAACATGTCCCCGGACTGTCCTGTCCCGGATCCCCTCCGGCTGGCGGGGAGACTCTGCGGTTCCGGAGGAGGGACCTGCCCTGACCGGTTTTGTCTGCTGCATGCCCTGACTGAAATACTGCGGACTTTAGAGAGAAAGGATGGATGGTATTTGGAAAACCGATTGTCCGAGGAGGGACTGCGTCTGGTCAAGCAGGGGAAAAAAGGACTCATTCACATCCTCTTCAGCCGGGTCGGCATCATGCTGGTGCTGATCGTTCTCCAGGCCCTGCTTCTCTTCAGCCTGTTCCAGTCCTTTGCAGAATTTCTGCCCCATATCCTGGGCGGCACCGCGCTGTTCACCTTTGGTATGGCCCTGTATCTGATCAACAGCCGCATGGACCCCTCGGCCAAGATCTCCTGGCTTATTGTCATCCTCATCGTGCCGGTTTTCGGGGCCCTCTTTTTCTGGTATACCCAGAGCGAAGTGGGGCACCGGGCGGTGAAAAAGCGGGTGGAGGTCATCCAGGACAAGACCCGGAACTGCCTGGCCCAGAATCCGGAGGTCATGGACGCTCTGCAGCAGGAGAATCCGGGGGAGGCCTCTCTGGTCCGCTATCTGCAGCGGGCAGGGGATTTCCCCGTCTACCGGGACACCCGGGTAACCTATTTTCCTCTGGGTGAGGACAAGTTCAATGCCCTGCTGCCCGAGCTGGAGAAGGCGGAGCACTACATCTTCCTGGAATACTTCATCGTGGAGGAGGGTGTCATGTGGGGCAGGATCCTGGAGATTCTGGCCCGCAAGGCGGCCCAGGGTGTGGATGTGCGGCTCATGTATGACGGCACCTGCGAATTTTCCCTTCTGCCCCACAACTACCCCGATAAACTGAAGGAGATCGGCATTCAGTGCAAGATGTTTGCCCCCATGTCGCCCTTCCTCTCCACCCACTACAACTACCGGGATCACCGGAAGATCCTGGTCATTGACGGCCACACCGCCTTCACCGGCGGGGTAAACCTGGCGGACGAATACATCAATGTCAAGGAGCGGTTCGGCCACTGGAAGGATACCGCCATCATGGTGCAGGGCGAGGCGGCGCGCAGCATGACGCTCATGTTCCTGCAGATGTGGAACATTGATGAGCGCACAGCGGAATACGACCGCTTCCTGAACCTGAACCTGCCCCTGCCCTCCACCGGGGGAAGCGGCTATGTGATCCCCTACGGCGACTGTCCCCTGGACCGGGAGCGTGTGGGAGAGTGGGTGTACATGGACATTCTCAACCGGGCGGTGCGCTATGTGCACATCATGACGCCCTACCTGATTCTGGACGGAGAGATGGAGACCGCCCTTAAATTTGCCGCCGAACGGGGGGTGGACGTGCGGCTCATTCTCCCCGGCATCCCGGACAAGCCTCTCCCCTACGCCCTGGCCAAGACCCACTACCGCTCCCTGCTGGATTCCGGTGTCAAGGTCTACGAGTACACGCCGGGCTTTGTCCACGCCAAGGTTTTCGTCAGCGATGACTGCCGGGCGGTGGTGGGGACCATCAATCTGGATTACCGCAGTCTCTATCACCACTTCGAGTGTGCCGCCTATATGTACCGGACGGACTGCATCGGGGAGATTGAGAAGGACTTCCAGGATACCATGCAGAAGTGCCGGACGGTGACGGAACAGACCGTCCGGGAGGAGAAGCTGAGGGTGAAGGCCACCGGGGCCGTGCTGAAAGTCGTGGCACCTCTGCTTTGATGCCCAAAGTAGAAGCACAAGGAGGGAATCCTGAATGAAGAATGAACGCGATTTCCTGTTCCGGTGTGGTCTGACCCTGTTCGGGGCAGCCGCCGGTGCCATTTTGTTTTTCTTTATCCTGTTTCGCTTTTCCGCCATCAGCGACTTCTTCGGTGTTCTGCTCTCGGCCCTGCAGCCGCTGATCTGGGGCATCGCACTGGCCTATCTCCTGATGCCCGTGGCGAAGGGACTGGAGAAGCTGCTGAAAAAGGTGCCGGGCGTGAAGAAAATCGCCCGCCTGCTCTCTGCCCTGCTGACCATCGTGGTGGCCTTTGTGGTGCTGGGGGTGTTCTGTGCCATGCTGCTGCCCCAGCTGGTGGACAGCGTCAGCGGACTGGTGCAGGATCTGCCCGGTCTGGTGGAGACCCAGATCAAGCGGCTGAGCAGCTACCTGGAGAACAACGACGAGGCGGCTGCCACCGTGCTGCAGATGATTACCTCCGCAGAGAACTACCTGGTGGAGTGGTTCAAGAACAACATGCTCTCCACCATCACTTCCCTGGCCAGCCGGGTGCTGTCCATCGGATCCATGGTGATCAATCTGGTGGTGGCGGTCATTGTGTCCATCTACCTGCTTCTGGACCGGGAGCGCTACCTGGGTCAGCTGCGCAAGCTGTTTTATGCCGTCAGCCACAACCGGACCTTTAACACGGCAGTCATGGAGGCCGCACACCAGACCAACCTGATCTTCAGCGGCTTCATCCGCGGCAAGCTGGTGGACTCCTTCATTGTAGGAGTGATCTGCTTCGTCGGCCTGAGTCTGCTGAAAATGCCCTACACCCTGGTCATCAGCGTCATTGTGGGGGTGACGAACATCATTCCCATGTTCGGACCCTTCATCGGCGCAGTGCCCAGTGCCTTTCTGCTGCTGCTGGTCAGCCCGGCCAAATGTGTGATTTTCCTCATCTTCATCATCCTGCTGCAGCAGGTGGACGGCAATATTCTGGGTCCCCGCATTCTGGGGAACTCCACCGGTCTTTCCGCCCTCTATGTTACGGTTGCCATGCTGATTTTCGGCAAGCTGCTGGGATTTTTGGGCATGCTCATCGGTGTGCCTCTCTTTGCCACCCTCTACTATCTCGTCAAACGGCTGGCAGAGCACTCTCTGAGGAGGCAGAATCTGCCCACCGCAACGGAGGACTACGAGGACCGGGGGCCGGACGGAGACGTGATATGGAACTCCCCCGGTGTGCCGGAAGAAAACAGCGGGGTTGCCTTACATGCAGAGCAAGAGCCTGAAACGAAAGTTTGATTCGCAACGGTTCCAGCGCACGTACCACTGCAGCCAGTTTCTGGGGAGCCTGTGCACCCCGGAGTGGACCCTCTTCAGCCTCTGGGCTCCCACGGCCCAGAAGGTGACCCTGCGGCTTTTCAGAAGGGGGAGCGGAGGGGAGCCCTTCCGGCAGATGGAACTGAAACCGGAGATTCACGGGCGCTGGAGCTGCAGGATGGCAGAGAACCTGGACGGCGTCTATTACGACTATCTGGTGACGGTGGGAACCGAGACCCGGGCCACAGGAGATCCCTATGCCCGGGCCTGCGGCCTCAACGGGGAGCGGAGCATGGTCATTGATCTCTCCCGTACGGATCCGGAGGGCTGGGAGGAGGATGTTCCCCCGCCCCGGAAACCGGAGGCCGTCATTTATGAGATCCACGTAAAGGACTTCTCCTGCCACCCCGCCTCCGGGGTGAGACCGGAGTGGCGGGGGAAGTACCTGGGGCTGACCCAGGAGGGCACAACGCTGAACTGGGATGGGATCCACCCCACCTGTCTGGACTGGGTGAAGGGGCTGGGGGTGACCCATGTGCAGCTGATGCCCGTCTACGACTACGGCTCTGTGGACGAAGGCGGAAGTGAGCAGCAGTTCAACTGGGGCTATGACCCCATGAACTACAATGTGCCGGAGGGGTCCTACGCCACGGACCCTGAAGATGGTGCGGTACGGATCCGGGAACTGAAACAGGCCGTTCAGGCCCTCCACCGCTCCGGGCTGCGGGTGATCATGGACGTGGTGTACAACCACACCTACCGCCTGGAATCTTCCCTGTGGAAGACGGTGCCCTGGTACTTCTACCGGCAGGACGGAAGGGGGAGGCCCACCAACGGCTCCGGCTGCGGAAACGACATCGCCTCGGAGCGCAGCATGGCCGCCCGGTTCATTCTGGACTCGGTGCTCTACTGGGCCCAGGAGTACCATATGGACGGATTCCGCTTTGATCTCATGGGACTTCTGGATGTGCCCCTGATGAATTCCATCCGCCAGGAACTGGATCGGAGGTACGGCAGGGGAGAAAAGCTGATGCTGGGAGAGCCCTGGGCCGCAGGAAACACAGGGGCCAGACCCGGTACGGTTCTGGCCCATAAGGGAAACATGGACCGTATGGACCCGGAGATTGCCGCCTTCTGCGATGCCACCCGGGATGCGGTGAAAGGCAGCCTCTTTGAGGAGGCCGGCCGGGGCTTTGTGAACGGCGGGGGTCTGGATGAGGACCGGCTTGTGTCCTGTCTGGGGGCCTGGTGTGAGGAGAGCGGGCAGATGCCGTCTCAGGTGGTGTCCTATCTCTCCTGCCACGATGACTGGACCCTCTGGGACCGGCTGGTGAACAGCGGAGATCCGAAAAAGCGCTACACCCTGCCTCAGCCGGAACTGCTGCGGCAGAACCGTCTGGCGGCAGCCATCTGTCTGTGCTGTCAGGGCTGTCTCTTTCTGCTCTCCGGGGAGGAATTCGGCCGCACGAAACAGGGCTGCCGGAATTCCTACTGCTCTCCTCTGGAGATCAACCGGCTGGACTGGGAGCTGGCCTGGGAGAACCGGGATCTGGCGGATTACTACCGGGGTCTCATTGCTCTGCGGATGCAGCTGCCGGGCCTCCAGGACAAGAGCCGGCAGGCGGGTCAGCGCCTTCAGAAGCTGTCTGTGCCCGCACAGGACTGTGCCCTGGTGGCGGTGAACAACCGGGGCGGAGCGAGCCGCTGGCAGGTGATTCTGCTGGCCTTCAGCGCGGCCAGGGAGCCGGTTCCCCTGGAGCTGCCGGAGGGGGTCTGGGAGATTCTGGCAGATGAGGTGTCCAGCTTCGGCTGGCGAAGCCCCAGGCGGGTGACGGAGCGCATCCTCCTGAAACCGGTATCCGCCCTGATTCTGGGCCTGTCCCCCTGTGCGGAGACAATGAGCGGGAATGAGCCAGGGGCGGCGGCATTCCCGGAATCCCCGGAGAACGGGGTGCCTGAACAGCCCATCAGATAAGAACAGGACCCGTCGGAACAGGCCGACGGGTCTTTTCATATCTGGTTCCCGGAGAACAGGAGAGGGGGACAGTCTGGCTGGACCTGTCCATGCGGACTGCCGCTGTCGGGGGCGCAAGGGGCAGCGGCGCACTCCACCGCCCGGCCGGAGACATGGGGGACGGGAGAGAATCCCCGTGTGGTGCAGCAGACCCCACACCCGAGAAGGTCCGGGCAGTGGGGGGACTCCGGAGGAGGCGGAATCCCGTCATCTCAGCCGGGGAGGCTCCTCTCGTGGGGAGGGGAGGATGGAGTCCAGATGGGGCAGATGGTGGTAAGTCAGTTTTTCACTCTTTTTTCCGCAGTGGCTTTCCAGGAAGAGGACCATGTCCCGGGCTGTGCCGCCGCTGACGTGGGATTTGTCCAGAACCAGCCCCTGCCCCTCCTTCTGGATCACATAGCAGCGCCGATCGGTCTCCAGCAGGTATGCACACTGCGAATAGGGGTAGCGGGCGCTGCCCTTTGCATTGGAGGCGACAATGTGGGATTTGTCCAGCACATAGTCGTTGCGTACCACGCTCTTGTCCAGACCCAGCCAGGACCGCTTGGCCATGGTCCGGTAGATATTGAAAACGCGGAGGGCGAAGAGGAGACCTATGACAAAGAATAGGGCAACCAGGGCCGGATGGCCGTTGTGGAAGAAGGCCAGGAAGGAGGCAAAAAAGGCGCAGACGCTCCAGACCAGGGCCACCAGGCGCTGCTTACGTGCCACAGAAGGATCAATGACCTTGCTGACCACCCACTCAAGTTCTTCCAGACAGTCCTGGTCATACATGGTCCAGGTGCTCAGTTTCATGGCAGTGTCCTCCCCGCTCCGGGCCTGCGGTCCGGAATTCTCCAAAATTTTATTATACAGCAGCGCAGGGTTCCCGTCAAGAAAGGGATGTGACGGGCCGGAGAGGGGGAGGAGAAAATCTGCTTGACGCCATTTGGGCCAAATGGTAGACTGACGGAAAAGAGCAGCGGGACCGGACGTCTGGGGAATGCCTGAAATTCAGAGGCCCTGCGCAGCAATGGGGGAGTGCATTTTGATTCAGTACGACTTTGATGCGGTTGTGGACCGCCGGAACACCAACAGCCTGAAGCATGACTTTGCCGTGGAGCATGGCCTGCCTGCGGATGTGCTGCCCCTCTGGGTGGCGGACATGGACTTCCGGGCTCCTCAGCCGGTGCTGGACGCCCTGGAGCGGGCGGTGCGGCACGGTATCTTCGGTTACAGCGAGGTGAAGGAGGGTTATGCCCGTACCCTGGCGGCCTGGTTCCTGGACAGCTTCGGCTGGGAGCCGAAGCCGGAGTGGCTGGTGAAAACTCCTGGGGTAGTGTATGCCCTGGCGACGGCGGTGCGGGCTCTGACGGAGCCCGGGGACAGCGTTCTGATTCAGCCGCCGGTGTATCATCCCTTTTTCAGCGTCGTGCGAAACAATGGCCGGGTTCTGGTGGAGAACCGCCTGGTGTACCGGGGTGGCCGCTACGAAATCGATTTTGAGGACTTTGAGGCGAAGATTGTCTCCGGGAAGGTGAAACTCTTCATTCTCTGCTCTCCTCACAACCCCATCGGGCGGGTCTGGACCCGGGAGGAACTGCAGCGGATGGGGAGCATCTGCCGGGAACACGGCGTCATGGTGATCTCGGACGAGATTCACTGCGATTTCACTCTGCCGGGCCATCCCCACACGGTGTTCGCTCAGGCCTGTCCGGAGATGGAGGACCGGATCATGGTCTGCACCGCCCCCAGCAAGACCTTCAATCTGGCCGGGCTGCAGGCCTCCGGAATCTGGATTCCCGACGCCGGGATACGGAAGAGATTCTGCAGGGAGATGAGCAACGGCGGGATAAGCGGTCTCAACACCCTGGGGCTGGTGGCCTGTCAGGCCGCCTATGCCGAGGGCAGAGAGTGGCTGCAGCAGCTGAAGGTCTACCTGCAGGGAAATCTGGAGTATGTGCGCACTTTCCTGCAGGAGAAGATTCCCGGGATCCGGCTGGTGGAGCCGGAGGGAACCTATTTTGCCTGGCTGGATTGCACGGGTCTGGGTCTGGATCCGGCGGGCCTGAACGACCTGATTGTGAACCGGGCGCGGCTCTGGCTGGAATCCGGGGAGATCTTCGGAGGGGATGCCCAGCTGTTTCAGCGGGTTGTGCTGGCGTGCCCCAGAGCAACCCTGCAGGAGGCCATGGAACGTCTGGAGCGGGCTGTCCGCGCCTGAGCCAGGAAGTCAGGTGCAGGGAGACTCCGGCGGAATGCTGTCCGGGGCACTGGAGGCAGCAGAATTGGCGAAGGTTTCCAGGTGTCGGTTGTGAGGGGCGGAGAAGGCGGGTCAGAAGGCCGGTGCTGCTTCTCCGGCAGGCGATGAGGGGGAGGGACACCGCATTGGAGGGGGACGTCCGTCAGAATGGGTCTGAAAGAGGGAGGAACATCATGGGCCTGGCAAAGAACCGCATTGCCGTGGAGCGGATGGCGGAGATGCTGGAGGATCTTCAGAAAAATGAATCCGAAGGGGGGGAGAGTCCCGGGGCAAGCCGGGCGGACCTGCACATCCACAGTACAGCTTCGGACGGGACGGATACCCCCCGGGGGGTTCTGGAGCGGGCCCGGAAGGCGGGCATCGCCTTTGTGGGCCTGACGGACCACGATACGGTGACAGGGGTGCGGTCTCTGAAGGGACAGGTGCCGGAGGATGTGTTCCTTGTACCCGGCATCGAATTTTCCTGTAAGGGGAGGGCAGGCAAATGCCATATCCTGGGATACTGCTGCGATATGGACCATCCGTCATTTTGCAGAGCCCTGGAGACGGGACGGAAGCTGCGCCGGGAGAAGCTGGACCGCCGGCTGACCTTTCTGGAGGAAGAGGAGGGAATCCGCTTTTCCCGGGAGGAGGTGGACCGGCTTTATGAGATGGTGCGCCTTGGCCAGAGCGTGGGCAAGCCCCACCTGGGGAATCTGCTGGTGAAGTACGGAAAGGCAACGGACCGCAGCCAGGCCATCCGGGAGATCATCAACCGCTGCCCCACGGAAGAGAGCCGGATTGAGACCGGTCAGGCGGTGGACGCCATTCTGGCCTCCGGCGGGATTCCTGTCTGGGCCCATCCCATGGGGGGAGAGGGCGAGGAACGTCTGACATGGGAACAGTTCGAAGGTCAGCTGGCGGAACTGCTTTCCTATGGGCTGAAGGGCCTGGAATGCTGGTATTCCCGATTCCCTATGGATCTGTGCAGACAGCTCTCCCGGAGGGCCAGGGAGCATGGCCTTCTGATCTCCGGCGGCAGTGACTGCCACGGGACCAACAAACCCATTCAGGCGGGCACTCTGAATGCGGAGGGGGTGCGGGTTCCGGTGCGCCGGCTCACCATCCTCCCTGTACTGACCGGGCGGATGAGGGAGATGACATCCCCCTGATGTGCTCCTGTCTGGGCCGCTTCCGGGAGTGGGCGAAGATCCTTTTCCAGGGGGTGATCCTGCGGAAGAGAACCGGGGGAGATGGCCGGCGGAGGACTTGGAGAGGAGAGTTGTGCTGTGACAGAAGAGATCCGAACCACCTCCGGGGTGGTGCGGGGGAGGGGGGACGGTGCCTTTCTGGGAATTCCCTACGGAACGGCCCGGCGGTTTGGCCCTCTGGAGAGTGTGCACTGGGAGGGAGTGCTGGACTGCAGCCGGGCTGCTCCTGCCTGCCCGCAGCCCGGATATCTGGGGAAAAGACCGAAGGGGACGGAGTTCTTCTGGCTGGGAAAGGAGGGCCCTCTGACCCTGAATGTGTGGACACCTCCTTCCGGAAGCGGGAGGGGGCTGCCGGTGGTGGTGTTTGTCCACGGCGGTGGCTTTCAGGTGGGCAGCGGCAGTGCTCCGGGATGTACAGGTCCATCCCTGGGGCTGGAGGACGGCATCGTTTTTGTGTCGATGAATTACCGGTTGGGCGTATTGGGCGGTCTCTACCTGGGGGAACAGCTGGGAGAGGATTATGCCGGCTCCGGCAGCCGTTCCGCTGCGGATGTGCTGGCAGCCCTGATCTGGGTGAAGGAGAATGCGCAGGCTTTCGGTGCAGATCCGGACCGGATCACGGTGCTGGGGGTCTCTGCCGGGGCCAAAATTCTGGCGGCGCTGATGACCCTTCCGGAGTCCCGGGGACTGTTCGCCCAGGCCTGGCTGGAGAGCGGGGCCACCCAGTGCCTGCGCAGCCGCATGGTGGCAGGGAAGGTGACGAAGGGATTTCTGGATCTGCTTCCCGGTGTTTCGGCGGAGGATCTGCGGGAGCTCCCCCTGGAGCGGCTGCTGGAGGCCCAGGCGAAGATGTGCGATTGTGCATACTCCACCTGCTTTTTTGGGCCGGTGCTGGATGATGGGATGTTTTCCTCCCAGTGGCTGGAGTCGTGGCAGAGGGGGGAGGGCTGGAGAGGCCGGGCAGTTCTGGGAAGCTGCAGAAGGGAGATGGCTGAGCCGGTACGGGATGCGGAGTTTTTCCTCCGGACCGATGAGATTCTCTTTGGCTGTCTTGGTCAGACCGGGAAAGAGAGAGCCCTGAAGGCGGCACAAAGGGGGATCGCCGGGGGTGGGGACCCGCTGGAGGTCTGGACTGCGGTATATTCGGATTGCATGTACCGGACACATACGGACCGCCTTGCCCGGCGCCTGGTGCAGCAGGGATCCCTGGTGTGGGAATATTCCATGGAGGCCTGGCCCGCAGTTCACGGTATGGGTATGCACCATATCCTTTATCGGGGGCAGAAGCCGCCTCTGCCCCCGGCTCAGATACCTTTGGCCCGGATTCTCAACCGCAGTGTCCGCGCCTTTGTGTGCTGTGGGGATCCCGGCACCGAGGATCTTCCCCGCTGGGAGCCGTCCCGGCCGGAGGCGGAGACGAAGCTGTATTTTGACAGAATTCCTTCGGTGCATGCTGGCCGGGGTGATACCCTGGAGGAGGTTCCGGAGTACAACTACTGCCAGGGAATCTGAGATGGGAAGGGGAGATCCCCCAGTGTCAGCCCTGGGGGCCGTGGATCAGGCCCACCTCTCCAGACGGAATCTCTCTCTTTGCAAGGGGACTGGAGTCCCGCCGAAAGGAAAATCATGCACAAAGCCGCCTTCATCCGGTTCGGGATGGAGGCGGCTCTGTTCAGTCCGGGGAATTTCCCAGGCCCTGATAAAACTTCTGAGCGCCGGGGTGGAGGGGGATGGAGAGATCCTCCTGGAGGAAGGCTCCATCCAGCATGGGCTCCATGGATGGATGGGCCCGGGCAAGCGTTTCCCTGCCTTCCCAGAGAGAGCGGGTGAGGGCAAAGATAAGGTCCTCATCGGTTCTGGTGCTGGCACAGAGGAGGCATTTCACCCCGAAGGTGCGCACTGCCAGAGTCTGGCCGGTGTAGGTTCCGGCGGGAACGGCGGCATCCACATAGCGTGAGTTGCGGGCCAGAATAGACTCCAGTTCCTCCCGGGTGTAGAGGAGAACCCGGCAGGGGGTCCGGTCTGCCAGATCGTCCAGGCCCCCGATGGGAGCGCCGGTGAAGCCGTGAAGGGCGTCCAGCTGTCCCTCCAGTACCAGATCTGCGCCGGTACCCAGGCCGCAGTTTTTCAGTACGGTTTCCCCCTGATCCAGGCCCAGCGCAGAGAGGGCGACCCGGGCAGCCTGTTCGGTGGCGGAATTCTGGGGGCCGATGCCAAGGCGCAGGCCGGCCAGATCATGGACGTAGACGGCCCCGGTGCTCTCCGGAGCAATCCAGTTGGAGACGCTGACGTATACGGCGGCAACTGCCCGCAGAGAATCCCCTTCCGGCGTCTGGGCGGCATCGTAGGCCGCGTCTCCGGAAACCAGGGCAAGATCCACCTCGCCGTCAACAAGATTCTGAATATTCATATTGGAGCCGGTGGAAGCACTGACGTTCACCTTAAGATCTTCCTGGCTGAGAACCGCTGCAATGGCGCTGCCCACCGGATACATGGTGCCGCCGCTGTCGGCGGTGGAAATGGTGAGAACCTTCAGATCTCCCGGTTTGGACTCCTGGCTGCAGGCAATCAGGAGCAGACACAGAACCGCTGCGAAGAGCAGAGAGCGTTTCAGACGCACAGGGCATCATTCCTTTCCGGACAACTCGCAGGGGGTGGCGGGAGCAGGCATATAATCCCGGAAACGGGTCCGGCGCCAACGCCGGACCCGTCCAGGGGAGGTCTCAGACCAGAAAACTGCTGAAGAGAGAGAGAAAAATGGGATTGTAGATGTCATCGATGATGACGGCAAAGGATGGGTACAGGACCCATGCCACGTTGTGCCAGCCGTACTGGTCCATGACCGCTTTCTCGTTTGCCACAGCATTGGGTCCGGAGCCGCAGCCCCAGCCGCAGTTGCCGGCGGTCATGACGGCAGCGCCGTAGTCGCGGCCGAACATGTTGAAGGAGATGAAGATGCCGAACACAGCCATAAGAACAGCCTGCGCCAGCAGGATGATACCCATCTGACCGGCTACGGGAGCCAGGGCGGTGATGTCGATGGTCATCAGCACCAGGGCGAGATACAGTTCCAGGAACATGTGCTCGATGGCATCCACTTCCGCGGTGTGGATGGGCAGGTGCAGGGCTTCCATGACGTTCCTGCCGATGGCACCGGCGAAGAGGCAGCCGATGAACTTGGGCATCTCAATCATGGGGATGTTGTCCAGCAGGCAGTAAATGGGCATGCCGAAGGCGGCAAGCAGCAGGCAGGTGGCGAAGGTGGAGACCATGCGGTTGTTGTTCAGGGTGGGCTCGGAGCCCTTCACGGCAGACTCGGGACGGTCGTTGGGGTCGGCCTTCAGGTGGTGACGGGAGATGAGGAAAGCAGCGACGGGTCCGCCGATGAGAGAGCCGATGATGTTTCCCATGGTGCCGGCGGCCACACCTACGGTGGCGGCAGACTCAGGAGCGCCCATCTCCATGAAAATTTCGCCGAAAGCGGCGGCGGTTCCCACACCGCCGGACATGGAGGCGGAGGAACACTGGAGAGCCAGCAGAGGATGCATGTTGATCACGGTGCCTATGGCCACGCCCAGCAGATCCTGGAGCGTGATGAGCAGGCATGCTGCGATGGCGATCTTGGCGAGAAGAGCCCCGCCGGCATTTTTCAGGGTACGGATGCTGAATCCGAAACCGACGCAGAGGAAGAAGAGATTCTGGCACAGATCCTGTACGTTCCCGGAGTTGAAGGAGATGGCCACAATGCCGGATCCCTTCAGAATTGCGATGACGATGGAGAACAGAAGGCCGGACACCACCGGGGCGGGAATGGCGAATTTCCGCAGCAGGCTGGAATGGGCGACGCACCAGTGTCCCAGGAAAATGACGATGGCGGCAAAGCCCAAGGTGGTGAGGTACTCGAACTTGAAGGCCGTGACAGCTCCGTCTGCCGCGGGAGTCAGCTCTCCGAAGTACCCGAGAATGTTTTCAAGCATACACAGGACTCCTCTCTTTTCCTTCCCGGTAGGCCGGGAAATGGTAGAATCAGGATACCAGAACGGAGAGCGAAAGGCAAGATTGTGTAACTTACGAAGGCGTTTTGTAAGTATAGTTCACGGAACTTCGCCAGGGCATGCAGGTTCAGGGATCTTTTTCGGTACGGCTGTACCGGATGGCGGGACGGCCTCCGGTCTGATAGTCTATGGTGCTGGCGATTTCGCCGCCATCCGTCATAAAGCTGACGTACCGGCGGATGGTGATGCGGGACAGTCCCACCTGCTCGGCAACCTCCTCGCTGGTGAAGCTTTCCCTGGGATGGGCGGCGAAGAAGGAGCGGACATGCTCCAGCGTGGAGGCGTTGAGGCCCTTGGGGAGGGACTGGGAGGGAGCGGGGGGCAGATGTCTGCTCCCAACCAGTTCATCGATGGAGTTCTGGTCCAGACATCCGGGCTCCCGCTCCAGCAGTCCCCGGGTCTGGCGGAAGCGGTCCAGGGCCTGCTGAAAGCGGTCTCGCTGGAAGGGCTTCACCAGATAATCCAGAACGCCCCGGGCCAGAAGCCCCTGGACGATGGCGGTGTCGTTGGCGGAGGTCACCATGATGATGGCGGGAATGCGCCCGATGGCATGCAGACGGTCTACAAAATCCAGCCCGGTCATGGCGGGAGTGTAGAAATCCAGGATGATGAGATCCACCGGGTGGCACTCCAGAAAGTTCAGCCCCTCCTGCCCGTCCCGGCAGAGCTGCACCACCTGGAAGGCGGGATCCATCTCGACATACTGCCGGTCGATGGCGGCCACCATGGGGTCGTCTTCAATGATCAGGACGCGGTACATGGCGATCTCTCCTTCCTGTCGGCGGTAAAGGTAAGGGTGAAGCAGGTCCCCTCTCCCGGTTCGGTCTCAATCTGAATGGTACCGCCGTATCGCTGAACCAGCTGCGATACCATGAAGAGGCCGAGTCCCCGGTTTTCTCCCTTGGAGGAAACTCCCTTCTCCCAGATGTGGGGAAGCAGAGCGGGATCCACACCCCGGCCCGTGTCCTCGCAGAGAATCAGGTTGCAGTCCGGGCGGCAGTAGAGGGAGAGTTTGATCTCCCGTACCTCTGTCTGGCTCCGGGTCAGTTCATCGATGGCGTTTTCCAGCAGGTTGCCGGTGATGGTGGCCAGGTCCTCCGCGGAGAGGAGCAGATCCTCCTCCCGGCAGGAGCTGTCCTGGGATACTGTGAGAAGAATCCCCTGTTCTGCGGCGTGCATCATCTTTCCGATGATGAGGGCGCTGAGGCGGGGGACCCGTACGCAGTCCGCCACGCCCCGGATGGACTGGCTGGAGACGAGGCTGCTGTTGAGGATGAAGCGGATGGCCTCTTGGGGCTGGTCGGTCTGGAGATATCCCAGAATGATGTGCAGGCGGTTCATGAACTCGTGGTTGATGAAGCGCAGCGTGTCCAGCATGTACTTTGTGCCGGAGAGCTCGTCAGAGAGACGGCGCATCTCCGTCTTGTCGTGGAAAATGTTGAGTACTCCCTGGCTGCCCTCTTCTCCGATGATGGGAACCTCGGTAGTCAGAACCTGATGTTCTCCTACCACCAGGGAGCGGTTGTGGAGGGCCTGTCCGCTTCGGGCCACCTGATCGCAGCGGGTATCGGGAAAGATGTCCCGCAGGGGCCTGCCGGCCAGAGGTTCAGACTGCTCGGGAAACAGGCGAATGGCCTGCTCGTTGGCAAAGAGAACGGTACCCCGGGTATCCGTGGCGATGAGCCCGTCCTCAATGGCATTCAGCACATTTCCCTGGCGCCGGTAGAGGTCCAGCAGTTCATCGGGGCGGCGGCCCCCCAGAGAATCCTTCAGAAGACGGACGATGCCCCGGGAGAGTAGCAGGGCGGCCAGCAGAGCAGCGGCCAGAATGGCCAGGTAGAGCAGAAAGAGCGTGAGGCTGCGCTGGGAGATGGCGGAGCGGAATATGGCCACCGTAACGAACCCGATGATATCGCCCTGTGCATTCCGGATGGCGTGAAAAGCCATGTGCTGGCTGCCGAAGGTGCCGTAGGCGGTGGTGATGTAAGGGTCTGCGCCGTCAAGAATGGCCTTCTCCTCCCCCTCCAGCAGACTTTCCCCCGTTTCCTGCCGGCTGGTATGATAAAAGCGCAGTCTGAAGCGGTCGTAGACAGCGATCACGTCCAGGTCCTGATAGCTGTGGTGCAGGGCGTCCAGCATCCGGGCGGCTTCCGGATCCGGATACCCCTGCTCCAGCATGTCCACAACTTCGTCCAGGGAGGCCACGTAGTCCGCAGCGCCGGCTATGGAGGCGTCGATGCCCTGCTGCTGGCGCTGCAGGTCTGCGGAGAGAGTCAGACACAGCGTAATGAGGAGCAGGAGGACGGCGGTGCCGGAGAAGCTGAGAAAAATCTGCTTCTCCAAAGGGAGAGCCCGAAAACGCCTGCCCACAGATATCACCTCCACAAGGGAACTTCGCTCCCATTATAGCGAATTTTTCCTCTTCTGAACAGGGAAACGGGCTGTTTTCTGAGCAGGGCAGCAGGGAGGACCCCGGACAGAAAACTGCGGAGCCCCGGTGAGGGGCTCCGCAGGTTGGGATTGTGCAGCGGAAAACGGAAGGGAACGGACTTCAGCGCAGACCATCCCGCAGTTCCCTGCTGATGTGTTTCAGATTGGGATGGTTGAGGATCTTCATCAGGATGGCAGGCCACTCGGACTCCGCAATGAATCCTTTTATGAAGTTGGCGAGGCTGAGCGCGTCCTCTACAGACAGATTCGGAACGGTGAACAGGGTATTCAGAATCTCCGTCACGCCCAGTTCCGGCTGGTTGCTGGCGACGTAGGCGGTGCCCAGTGCCAGAGATGTCATGATCTGTACATGGGGGTCGTCCTGGAAGAGGAGTCTGCAGGCCTTCAGGTAGGGAATGAGAGACTCCGTCTCATTGTCAATCAGCATGTGCATCCAGGTGAGGGAGTGGAGGAAGGAATCCTGGCAGTGCTTGCGGAGGAAGTCCGCAATCTGGTATTCGTCCGCCCCGGACGCTACAAGAATTTTCACGGTGTTCGCCATAAGAGTAGACTGCGTGAAGTAGTCCAGGCTCAGGAAGAAGGCCTTGTTGTCCAGAGCCTTCTCTGACAGGGCAAGAGCCTGGGCGAACTGGTCCTTGTTCCAGGCGGGATCGGAGAGCATTCCGAGAAGGGCATAGTCGTACGCGGCGGCGTGGTCGAGGAACCACTGGAACATGCGGTTGCGCTGGTCCTGATTGGCTATCTTGATGAGCCACGTCCAGAATAAGTTGCAGGTTTGGTAGGAGGGGGTCAGGATCGGGTAAAAAGGGAGGGACCCCGGGTCCTCATATTCCTCATCCTCATCCTCATCATCGTCTTCGTCGGCTGCAATCCGGGGCCAGAGGTCTTCGTCCTCATCGTCCTCATCGTCCTCGTCCTCATCGTCCTCATCATCTTCGTCGTCATAGCCTTCGTAATTCTTGTCGTCCATGTAGTGGAAGATGAGATCGTAGGTGATGCACACCAGATCGAAGGCCTCCATGACCAGCCCGCTCTCCACCAGAGGGTGGGTGGTCTCCAAGAGGCAGTGCTCGATTTCGATGGCCAGATCCTGGGGGTCATCATCGTCAAGGTCGCATAACTCCACACAGGAGTCCTCCAGAAGCTTCTGCATGCGGATGCGGAAGCGGATTTTGTAGCTGGGGAGAGGCTGCTTCTGTCGGCGCAGGTAGATCCGCTCCCGGATCCGGGGATCCTCTTCGGCCAGGCTGGTGAGAAGATCCCGGAGATCTGAGCGCTTCATGTTGGAGATCATGTCATTCCAGTCGGGCTCCGGCTCCGAGTCATCGATGAAATGGTCCTCGGGGATATCCACGTAGTCATCCAGGGCGCTGAAAAGGGCGGCTACGTGACTGCAGATGTTTTCGGAACCGCAGCTGCACCAGAAACTGAGCCCGTTGTCCTCCTCGTCCTCGTCCTCATCCTCATCGTCCTCGTCATCCCCATCGTCTTCGTCGTCCTCATCATCCTCGTCGTCTTCGTCCCAGAGCCAGCTGAGGTCTGAGTCATCGATGTCATCATCCCCATCGGAATCGTCGTCATCCCAGCCCTCATCGTCTTCATCTTCGACGGTGATTTGGACGTAGTAACGCTTGTCATCAAGAACCACGCCGTAAACGGTCTCTTCGTCCCGCGAGAGTTCCACGACACGGTTGTGGTTCCAGAGCCAGTGCCCTTCGGCCCGGATCATGGGGGAAACCTGGTCCTTCCAATCCAGATCATAGAAGTCGGCCAAACAGCATTCCTCCTTGTTTTTGATTTTGTGAACAGTCCGGCTCCAGGGCGACAGTGGGTGGCCCGGTCTGATTCCCGCACGGCCGGACTGCAGGGGTTTCGATGTGCGGGAACGGTGAAGAGTATACCACAGGGGGAGCGAGAAGGGAATGCCAAATTTCTGGTGTGTAAGCACAACAGCGGGCAGCCTTTCCCAGTGCCTCCCGGCAGTAAGAGCGGAACTGACGGCAATCTCCTTCGGGGGGCTTCCTTCTGCTGCGAAAACAGGCTGTGCCCCAGGGCGGGGACCGGACTTCCGGCCAGCATACCCGGGTGGGGTCCATTCCGCCCCTGCCGACAGGGCTCCGGATGAACCGGAACTGGAGATCTGCCTTGGGTGTGCGGGGGGAGTGGAGTATGGCCTTCCAGAGGGTGGAGGTTTCCAGACTGGAAGCGACCCGGACACCTGCCAGAAGGGAAGGTGAGGTACTCCTGTCGCAGCAGGTCATCCGGTTCAGAGCGGAGCGGACTGCGTCTGCGCAGCCGATGTCGGCCGGGCAGCGGCCGGGAGGACCGTTTCTTTCCGAAGAGACCTTCAGATCGCCCAAAGAGGGAAAGAGGGTGCATTTCACCCGAACCTGCAGCATTCTGCCCTGCCGGCAGCGGAGTCGGTTCAGGGTTCCGCCAGAGCCTGCTGCAGAAATATGGTGTGGCAGATGGTCCGGCAAGGTGGTCGGTCTCCAGTTTCCGCAGTTCCCTGAGGGGGCAATGACATCATCGGGAAGTTTCTTCCAGATCCGGGAGACAGAGCGGGACATTCTGGGGTTGCCTGGGGGAAAAATCCTTGGAGCAGGAAAGGATGCTGCCAGTATACCACACTGACCGGGAAAGGGGAAGAGGTTTTTGCGGGAAAACGGGTCGGAAGAACCCAGTTCTTCTGCAGCGGGGTCCGACCGCTCCGATGCTCTGCGGGCCGGTTTTCGGGGAAGCGGAGAAGGGGATGAAGACAGGAAGCTGACGGGAATGGGAGGGTCCGGTTCTGTCGTGGGGAGCAGGGGGACCACCTGCAGTGTCAGCCGGGAAGGCAGGATGATCTGCGGTTCCGACAGACGGGAGAGGTCCGCGCAGAAGGGAGAAGCGCCGTGAGGAATCTGGGAAGAGACCTGGCGGTGCCTTCGGCTGCAGCCGGACAGAAGAAAGGGTCCTTCAGACGGGCAGACGGTCTGGAGGACCCTTTTATAAAGGTAGGAGCATATTCCGTTGTGTCGGTGAGGGAGCTGGTGTGACAGCTGTTGCGGGCGGGATCGGGCTGCCCGGCTTTTCGGTCCTTCACCCCGTGGCAGGTTTCCTCTGGCTGCCGATCCGGATTTCCGATGGGGGGTCACAGCACAGCAGAGAGTGCCGGTGAAGGAGCCGGCTGCGGCAGGCAGGATGTCCTCCTGGGATTGGCGAAGATCTTCGGAGGAGGGGGCTTTCCGGGATCGCCATCTTCACCGGTGGCGGGAATTGCGGCGCCGGCTTGTCCCTGAGACCGGAGAGGGAACTCTGGCAGGGTAAGAGGGATGTGCCGGTTGGGGGGAGGGAGAACCGGGCGCTGCTGCAGTTTCTGCTCTACAGGAGGTTGCCGGTGCAGCTGTCCCTTCGCCGCTTTGGCAGTCGGCAGGAAGTGCTCTCTCTGAAGGCGCAGCGTCAGGCGGGGGATTCACATCGAGAGCACAATATCGGTCAGGAGCTTCCGGAAGGACTGGGCCACAAGGTCTGCCGTCTTCTGAACCTCGCTGTGGTCCAATGCCTCCTGAGACATGCCAGCCGCCAGGTTGGTGATGCAGGAGATGCCGCATACCTCCATCCCCATGTGCCGGGCGGCCATGGCCTCGCAGGCGGTGCTCATGCCAATGGCGTCTCCGCCCCAGCTCCGGCACAGCCGAACTTCAGCGGGCGTCTCGTAGTTGGGGCCGGTGAGCTGGACATACACTCCTTCCTGCAGAGGAATACCGTTCTTTCTGGCAGCCGCTCTTGCCACATCCTGAAGACGACGGCCGTAAACCTGGCTCATGTCGGGGAACCGGGGGCCCAGTTCCTCCAGATTGGGACCGATGAGGGGACTGGGGACGCCCACTGTAATGTGATCTGTGATCAGCATCAGGTCTCCGGGGTGGAAGGCGGGATTGCAGCCTCCCGCCGCATTGGTCAGCACCAGCTTCTCTGCCCCCATGAGGCCCATGAGCCGGGTAGGCAGGACCACATCCCCCATGGGATAGCCCTCGTAATAGTGGACGCGGCCCTGCATGATCACCACGGGGACCTCTCCCACATAGCCGAATACGAAGCGCCCTTTGTGTCCCTTGACGGTTGAAGTGGGGAAACCCGTGATTTCCCCGTAGTCCACGGTGGCTGCTGTGCGGATGTGGTCAGCATAGTCACCCAGACCGGAGCCGAGGATCAGCCCGACCCTGGGTCTGAAATCTGTCTTCTCCCGTACGCTGCTCAGGCAGGTGCGCAACTTTTGATCCATTGTTCAGACTCCTCTCGTCAGATTTCCTCTGCCAGGACCTGGGAGACCAGCTCCTCCAGGCGCAGATACTGTTCGTGGTTCACCACCAGGTAGTTGCCCTCAATGCTGAGCAGTCCGGCCTCCCGGAATTTCTTCACCGACCGGGAAATGGATTTCAGGCACAGCCCGGTGAAGTCCGAAAGTCCCTGCCGGTCCCGGTTCAGGCGCAGAACTCCGTTTTTCGCGCACTTGCGATACCGGGTGACGAGGAGCAGCGCCACCCGGTCCGAACCCTGCAGGAACAGCAGGGCACGGTTTTCCCGGGCGGTCTCCAGCAGGTACTCCCCCATCAGCTGGCTCTCATTCTTCAGAGCGTCCGGGTCCGTCTCGATCCACTGCTTGTAAGCCTGACTTGGAATCCGCAGGACCGTGCAGGCTGTCACGGTCTGGAGTGTCGCCTGGTATTTGTCCAGATGGATGATCACTTCCATCCCGCCCAGCGCATACATCTTGCAGAAGAGCTTGAAGTCGTACGCAAAGCCGTAGATCCGGTAATCTGTCGCTTTGATCAGGCCCTTGGCGATAAAGTAGATCGTATTCACCGGAGATCCCTCTTTGATGAATACGGTTCCCTTGCTCATCTCCTGGAGGGAGCAGGTGTCCAGCAGCCAGTCGGGAGCGGTGCGGAAGTAGTGCTCGAATTCCTTCCGCTTGTCCTGCTCCAGATCACGAAGGGCCGGAAATCTGTCCAGTAATGTGCTGTTTTCCACGGCGATACCCCCTTTTTCCATCTGCATTGCTTCGAACTGTCTCTTGCGTCGGTTGCTTCACCTCCGTAACCTGGGGATCCCCTTTCTGTGGTGGGGCCCGACGTCCCTCACCCCACTCGGATGGAACTCTGCTGCCGGTTACCTTGGCCGGCTGCCGGAGGGGTGCCCGCCCGGGAAGATACCAGGCGGCAGAGATCTGCAGGGCGGACTCCGGACTCAGTTTCTTTCCCCGTGCCGGGCTACTGGAGATCCTTCAGGAGAGAGGTTCCGATGGTGTCTTCCGGCATGGCCACGTTGAAGTTGTCCGCCACGGTAGCCCCGATGACGGCAAAGGTGTCCTGCTCCGGAAGTGCCCCGCTGCCCTCCATGGATCTGGAGTAGGCCAGGAAGGGGACCTTCTCCCGGGTGTGGTCCGTTCCCGTGTAGGTGGGATCCGTTCCATGATCTGCGGTAATAATCAGCAGATCGTCCTCCCGCAGTACGCCCAGCAGTTCTTCCAGCTTCCGGTCGAAACGCTCCAGCTCCTGGGCATACCCCACCGGATTTCTCCGGTGTCCCCATTTGGCATCAAAGTCCACCAGGTTGACAAAGCACAGGCCGCTGAAGTTCCCCCTGGCCAGGTCAATGGTCTGTTCCATGCCATGGACGGAGGATTTTGACCTGTAGAAGTCGGTGATTCCCTCTCCGGCAAAGATGTCCACGATCTTGCCTACGGAGATCACCTGGAAGCTGCCTTCCTTCAGCGCGTCCAGTACCGTCTTTCCGGAGGGCTTGAGGGCATAGTCGTGGCGGTTGCTGGTCCGCACAAATTCACCACGCTTCTTCCCTACATAGGGCCTGGCGATGACGCGGCCAACCTTCCACTTGTCCTGGAGGGTAAGCTCCCGGGCGATTTCGCAGCAGCGGTACAGTTCGTCCAGCCCGAAGGTCTCCTCATTTCCGCAGATCTGCAGCACGGAGTCCGCGGAGGTGTAGACGATCATGTGCCCTGTGGCGATCTCCTCCTCTGCCAGCTCATCCAGAATCACGGTGCCGCTGGCACTCTTGTTGCCGATGACCTTGTGACCGGTCCGCTTCTCCAGTTCGGCGATGAGATCCGGCGGAAAGCCGGTATCGGTAAAGGTCTGAAATGGTGTCCTGGTCTCCAGCCCCATCATCTCCCAGTGTCCGGCCATGGTGTCTTTCGCATTGCTGCGCTCCCGCAGCACGGCCCGGTAGCCCAGGGGATGGTCCAGAGGGGGAACCTGCTTCAGCGATACCAGATTGGCCAGGCCCAGTTTCTGGAGATTGGGGATATCGAAGGTCTGGACCGACTCGGAAATATGCCCCAGGGTGTTCACCCCCACATCTCCGAACCGCTCGCTGTCCGGCATGGCGCCGATTCCCATGGAGTCCACCACAACCACAAAGATGCGCGGGTAGGTTTTCATTCCTCTCACATTCCTTTCAGATGACTGCTGCCGAATCCGGAGGGATCCGTACATACAGCGTGCAGAGCCGGCATGTCCGCCGGGTGTCTGATGTTTTGCAAGAATAATCGGAGAGATATCAGCAGTTCTCTGCCCTCCTCTGGAGGCAGTTGCCACAAAGGGCGGTCGATGGAGCGCCCTTCCGGTTTCCTCCATGGAAGATCTGCCGGGAACCGCAGCAGGGTAGGGCTGACGATTGCGGTATGTTTTATGGCGCCGTCTCCTGTCCGGGGATCTGGGGGTGGAACGGGAACTATGAACTGTTATTATACACATGACGAATCAATCGAAAAGGACTTCAGTCCCCCTCAGAGGAATTTCTCCGGTCAGTTTGACGGCATCAGGGACGCGGGTCCCATTCTCTTTCAACGAATTTCATAAGTTTATGCCATAATGCCCCATAAATAGGAAATATCACTAATTCAGGAATGAAATCGGGTGTTTCTCCCCAGTGAGTACCCACAAAGAGTTCCGAAAGCCATACCAAAGGAGACCCTTCATATCTTTGGGACTCCTCCATCGAGAATCTTGGCTGCTCTGAAGCATGGACACGCATCGAAGTCAATCGGATGCCGGACCCAGTGCGGTGCGGACATTGGGACAGACGGGAATTACGGAAAGCAGGTGGATCGGATCAGTACGCTGCACAGTCCGGTTCAGGATCGTCAGCAGAGCGTAAGCCGGCCTTGCGGCTCCCTGTCAGTGAACTGCAGCGGGTCTGCGGGAGCCGGGCACCTGCCAGATCTGCCCGGATGCTCATCTGAACCTGGCTCTAAGAGGGAGACAGTCCGGACGGGCAGATGCCTCCGACAGCTTCGCTCCGTCCGTTGAAGGCAAGCCGCATCGCCAGGACAGCGTTACGGGTTCCGGTCACTCCATAAAATCATTGGAAGCAGCCACTCCAATCGGACGGGCGCAGCTGGTGCAAAAAAACCATGACCGGCATATCTTACGCTGGTCATGGCAAGAGCAGGCTCCCGGTGGATATAACCCGGGGAAACGGTCAGGGTCAGGAGGGCTGATTATGTGGATGCCTCTCTATTGGGGGGAAAGTCACCTGGCAGATCATTTTTTCCAGAAGTCAGGTCTGGCCCCATGGCTATACAACGGGGGCACTCAAAATCCGAGGTAACGAAAGGTTCAGGACCTTTGGAGGGAAGAGAGCGTCAGCGGATCTGACGTAGATTCCGCTCTGTCTGATGCCGAATCGTTTCATTCCTGGGTGATTTGAGTGCCCCCGCCGGGAAACAGGGTCCGAACCCTGCTGCAGGAGTTCAGTATTTCGCGCAGACCGGGGCATTGGCCTTGGCAGAGGCCTCATCATACCAGACCAGATTGTTGCCCGTCTCCTTGTCGAAGAGCTGCAGCAGATCGGCGGGGAAGGAGAAGCTGATCGTCTTCTTCTCACCGCTCATCAGGGCATGATCCAGTCCTACGGTGGAGACGATCAGGACCACCTCATCCCCCTGGCAGTTGGCATGCAGGTGGAGGGAGGATCCCATCATCTCACTGACTTCCACCGTACCGGAGAGCCCGCCCGCATCCAGCACCACATGATCCGGACGGATGCCGGCCACGATGTCGCAGGGCTGCTGATTTTTTGCCTTCAGGGCCTTCTGGTGGGTGTCCGAGAGCTCGAAGTCCCTGCCCTTGATGGAGGCATAGTACCGGCCGCCCTTCAGCACCAGTTTGGCATCGTTGAAGAAATTCATCTGGGGCGTGCCGATGAAGCCGGCCACAAAAAGGTTCACCGGGCGGTCGAACAGTTCCTGGGGGGTGCCGATCTGGTTCACGAAGCCGTCCTTCATGATGACGATCCGGTCTCCCAGTGTCATGGCTTCGGTCTGGTCGTGGGTGACGTATATAAAGGTAGTGTGGATGCGCTGGCGCAGCTTGATGATCTCAGCCCGCATCTGGTTGCGGAGTTTGGCGTCCAGGTTGGACAGGGGCTCGTCCATCAGCAGCACCTTGGGTTCCCGGACGATGGCCCGCCCGATGGCAACCCGCTGCCGCTGGCCGCCGGACAGGGCCTTGGGCTTGCGGTCCAGGTACTGGGTAATGCCCAGGATCTCCGCGGCCTCGTTGACCTTGCGGTCGATCTCCTCTTTGGGAACCTTCTTCAGCTTCAGGGAGAAGCCGATGTTCTCCCGGACGGTCATGTGGGGGTAGAGGGCGTAGTTCTGGAAGACCATGGCGATGTCCCGGTCCTTGGGGGCCACATCGTTGCAGCGCTTGTCGCCGATGTACAGGTCGCCCTCGGAGATCTCCTCCAGACCGGCTATCATGCGCAGGGTGGTGGACTTGCCGCAGCCGGAGGGGCCTACCAGGACGATGAACTCCTGGTCCTTGATGTCAATGTTGACATCGTGAACGGCGGTCACCTTGTTGTCGTAGATCTTTTTCAGACCCTTGATTGTCACACTTGCCATCTGTTCTGGCTCTGATGACCGGGCCTCCGCCCGGACACCTTGCACCGGTCCCCAGGACCGGACTGCATTACGGCAGGTCTCCACACTGCCGCACCGCGAGCCTGGCGGTGGATCTGACCTCCTTCAGAATGTACGCCGTCCATGAGGTGGAGTGGAGCGGCGCCATGGGAATGACCCCGGGCGGCCGGATGGGGCCACCACAGGGAACGGGCACTGAAATGCCCGGGCAGGTTGTGAAGTCTGTTATTTTTCCCCGGTCCGGAAGGACTCCAGGCGCCGGATGAGGTACTCCCCCACCGAGACGCTAAGGCGGAGGGCATCCGGTACCAGGTCCATGGGCATGGTGAGCAGGTAGTGCTGCAGTTCGTAGGCAAAGGCTCCGGAGTAGTGAATGTCTGCCAAGGCGTGGAGGACATCATCCCAGTCCACGAAGCCGCAGTAGGGCAGGATGTGGATGTTTTTCGCCCCGGTCTCATCGGAAATGTGGGTTGCCTTCAGATGGCTGCCCAGAAGCCGGATCGCGGCGCCCTGGTCCAGCCCCTCAATGCTTCCGTGTTCCGCGTCCCAGCAGGCTCCTACGTTTTCTGCGTCAATCCGCTCGATCAGTTCCAGCAGTTCCTCTGCCTGGATGGCAAAGCGGGGAACTCCCTGGGCAGCCTTTCCCCACATGTTCTCGATGGCGATGCCTACGTTCCACCGCCCCGCCTCGTCCGACAGGCGCCGGAAGTAGGCCACGTTCCGCTCCATGGTGGAGGGATCCAGGCCGTTTTCTCCGACCAGAGAGGCCGGGTGCATCACCATCCAGGGGGCTCCCAGCATGGCGGTGCCCCGGATGCAGCGCAGATTCAGTTCCTCCTGCCAGGGATCGATCCCGTTGCAGAAGTTATAAATCCCGCAGTGCGTCTGAGAGAAGCAGAGACCGGATTTCTGTGCCAGTTCCAGGTTTTCTGACAGGAATGTCTGCCAGTTGTCCCCGAGGAAGGCCGTTTTGCCGAAGATCTGATCCACGAAGCAGAAATCCAGTTCCCGATATCCGGCCTGGGCACACAGGCGGATACTCTCTTCCACGGGGATGCGGGTCCCGTCGGCCCGCTCGAAAAGGATATTGGTTGAGGTACAAAGATTCATGCCGCACCCTCCCCCAGACAGAACCGGCGGACAGCCTCGATCACGCCGTCCGTGTTGCTCCTCGTACAGACATAGTCTGCCGCAGCCTTGGCTGCAGGGGTGCCGTTGGCAACCACCGCCCCGATTCCTGCCGCCTGCAGCATACGGATATCGTTCTCATTATCGCCCACTGCCAGAACCTGGGACAGAGGAATGCCATAGCGGGCTGCATAGCGCTCCATGGCGGCAGCCTTGTGTACCCCCTTCACGGCGATCTCGCAGCCGGTGTCCTCATAGCGGACAATTTCATACCCGTCAGTCAGGGCATCCATCAGAGGAAACAGATCCCGAAACTCCGCCCGGTGAGAGCCGGAGATGATATTCACCTTATCTGCCAGGAGGGTGTCCCACTGGCGCTGTTCCGGCCAGTGAATGGTATAATTCCGGATCCGGGTCCAGTCGGTCTCCGTCATGGCGAACTCCTTCCCCTCTGAGGAGCACAGCACCGTCATGCCGGCGGTGGCTGCCCGTGTCAGCAGGGGCTGCAGCCGGGCGATGGACATGGGGTACCGTTCCAGCACGGTATCCCCCAGGTGAAGGGCTGCCCCGTTGCAGGTGATGATGGGGATATGCACGGCGGCGCGCTTTGCAAACCGCTCCGCTGCATACCAGGGTCGTCCAGTAATAAAGGTAAACAGGATCCCCTTCTGTTCCAGTTCTGCGATCAGGCTGACGGCCTCATCGGAGATGTGCCGGTCCGGATCCAGAAGCGTTCCGTCCAGATCGGTGAGTACCAGGCGTATGGACATGGGCATCCTCCTTTCCGTTTCAGGTGAGAACCGGGGCGGAGAGCGCCCCGGTTCCCGACTGGTGTCTCTCCCCGGTTCGTTCCGGGGCGAGACGGTCTTCACCTGCTGCACTCAGCTGTTGGCCTCGTGCCACTCATCCAGCAGCTGGTTGCAGTCGCCCACAATTTTGTCCACAGCCTGGTCCACAGACAGTTCTCCGTCACAGAACTGCCGCATGGCATCGGTGATGACACCGTCGATCTCGTTGTAGGTCAGGTCCATGGGCTCCTGGGCGTTGGCGGGGGCATTCATGACAATGTCGAATGCCGTCTTATACTGGGGGGAGGCCTCCCAGAAGGACTTCATCTCGTCCAGGTCGGCGGTCTCTTTGTTGGTGGGGACATAGCCGGACTTGGTGGAGATCCGGTACTGGGAGTCCGGGGTGCTCAGGTACTGAACAAAGTCCCATGCTCCCTTCAGACGGTCCTCATCGCCCCGGTCAAAGACGATCAGGGTGCTGCCGCCTACCGCGGAGCTTCCGGTATCCTCTGCGCTGACCTTGGGGATGGCAGTGGTGCCCCATTCGAAGGAGTCACCCACCAGGCCCTCAACGTTTGTCACCTTGGAGGAGGAGAAGAGGGCCATGGCAGCTGTCTGGCTGGCAAATTCCTCAGCCACAACGCCCTCCACATACTGATAGCCGCCGGTTTTCACAAGCTGATCCCATTTATCCAGGAATGCTTTCAGGGTACCGTTCTCCCCGGCCACGATCTTCGTCATGGCTCCGCTGCGGCCGCTGTCCAGGTCGCCGAAGTAGGAATCGGGGGACTGGGAGCAGATGTAGTTCACCAGCTGATACCGCTTCACCTGGCACTCAAATCCGTAGCGGGATACTGCACCGGAAGCATCCTTTGTGGTCAGAGCAGTTGTGTATTCGATCAGTTCATCCAGAGTGGTGGGTGGTCCGTCCAGACCGGCATCGTCCAGGAGAGTCTTGTTGTAGTAGAGCAGAAGCGTGGAGTTCAGGAAGGGGAGGCCCACCATTTTGCCGCTGTAGGTGACAGACTGCTGCAGTGCCTCCGGGAAGACACTCTTGTCCACCCAGCTACCGTACTTCTCATAGAGATCGTCCACCGGAACGGTCCAGCCCAGCTCCAGCATGCTGGGAATTGTGGAGGTCAGGCCCACGTTGATGTCACAGGCATTCTCGGTGTCCTTGGTCTGATAGGCCAGGATCTGCTTATCCGTGCCGTCATAGCCCTGGTACACCGCCTCGACCTCAACGCCCTGCTCGGCGCCGCGGCCGCTGTTGTACTCGTCGACGATCTTCAGCAGTTCGTCCCCCACATCGCCGGAGAGGCTGTGCCAGAAGACAACCTTGGTCTTTCCGCCGGAGCTGCCGCCGCCGGAGCCTCCGGAAGTTGCAGTGCTGCCGGAGCCGCTGCTGCCCCCGGAACTGCCACCGGAGCTGCCACCGCCGCCGCCGCAGGCGACCAGACTCAGGCCCATGGCGAGGGTGAGCAGGAGAGCAAGAATTCTTTTCATTGAAAATCCTCCTTTTTGTGTTTGGTTCTCCGGTGCCCGCAGGAAGAAGAGGCAGCTGCCAGCTGCAGTGGCCCTCTTTTTCCCACGGACAGACCGGAAGAGGGAAATGGATCAGGGAACTGAGACCGTCAGGGCAGATACCGTGGGGATCAGCCCTTGACGGCACCGGCCATCATGCCTTCCGTAATCTTCCTCTGGAACAGGACGAAGACCAGCACGGAGGGGATCAGAATGATTACCGCCGCAGCCATGACCTGTCCGTACTGAGAATTCAGTTCAGAGGAGTTCAGCATGGTGATGACAACCTGAACCGTACGCATCTCGTTCTTGTTTGTCACCATCAGGGGCCACAGGTAGGTGGTCCAGACATTGACGAAGGAGGAGATGAAGACGGTTGCCAGAACGGGGGCGGACATGGGAATGAGGATCTTCCAGAAGAAGCGGAGGCTCCCGCAGCCATCCACCAGGGCAGCATCCCGGACATCTTTCGGGTAGTTCATGAAATGCTGTCGGATCAGGAAGATGTTTGCTCCGGACACCAGGTAGATGATCATCATGCCGGGATAGGTGTTGATCAGACCCAGTTCAGCGGTTGTGAAGTAATTCTGCACCATCAGCATCTCGGCCGGGACAATCATGGAGCCCAGGACCAGAAGGAACAGAATGTTCTTGCCGCGAAAGTTGAAGAACGTGAAGGAGTAGGCTGCCAGGCAGCTGGTCACGACACGGCACAGGCTGGAGACAAATGCGACAATGAAGGAGTTGAGCATGTAGCGGAAGATCTTCGTCTGTGTGATCACGGCAATGTAGTTCCCCAGGTAGAGCTTGTTGGGCAGAAGGTGGAGATCCGTGGAGACGATCTCAGACTCCTCCATGAAGGAGCAGGCCACGCAGTAGAGGACAGGAATCATCAGGACCAGGCCGAGAATGATGCAGAAGGCCTGAAGGAGAAAGCTCAGGAACGCGTCGCGGCGCTTCTTTTTCTCAGATGCGGCTAAAGTCATGCGTAGTACACCTTCTTCTTTTCCATAATCAGACTCAGGGATATCAGGATTGCGGAAATCACAAAGCCCACCATGGTAGCCGAAAAAGCGTAGTTGTAGTTGGTACTGGTGATGGCCTTGCTGTAGATGTAGGTGATGATGGTCTGGGTCGCACCGTTGGGCCCGCCTCCGGTCAGGATCAGGGTATAGCTGGAGACCGTCATGCCGTAGGCGATGTCCTTCAGCAGCAGGAAGAAGACCATGGGGGAGACCAGGGGGAGAATGACCTTGGTGTGGAGCCGCAGGCCCGTGCAGCCGTCCAGCGCGGCACTCTCCAGGACCTCCGGCGAGAGACCTCGCAGGGACGAGAGCATGAACAGGAAGTTGTAGCCGATGTTGTGCCAGATCTGAATGATCATCAGACTGAGGAGGGCCAGCTTTGGATCACCCAGCCAGTCGATATGGGTACCCAGGACCTTGTTGATCACACCCAGCTGGGTGTTGTACATCAGCTGGAAGATCACGGCGATGACGGAGTCCGAGGTGGCCATGGAGAGGGCGAACAGCACCTCGTACACGATGGACGCCTTGCGCTTCTTACGTGCCAGGACCGCAAGGAAGTAGGCGATCACCATGGATACCGGCACGGTAACCAGCACGTAGATGAAGGTGTTTCCGACCGCCTGCCAGAAGTCCGGGTCCGTCAGCACCCTCTCGTAGTTCCGGAGTCCCGCAAACTCGCGGATTTCCCGGAACTGGTTGACAATGTTGAGGCTGAGCCACCCGTTCTTGACGAAGGGGTAGTACACGAACCCGATCAGAAAGATGAAGGCAGGGACCAGATACAGGTACGGCTCCAATTTCTTGATCAGTTTGTTCTGTTCTTTCATCGTTGCCTCCTTTCAAGTTTGCCTGCGTTTGTTCACCCCAGCAGTTCCGGGATGTGTCCGAGCTTTCCGATCAGTTCACAGGCGACGTTGTCCCGCTTGATGCTGTACACGTACCGGATCATCGGTCGGCGGGGATCAAAGGAGTACTGCCAGTCGTAGGTGATGCAGGGCCTCTGCTCCAGGCGGTCCAGCATGAAGTCACCGTTCAGCAGCCAGGCGATGGGGAGCACATCCAGGATCTGGCGGCTCCAGGTGGGCTTGTCTGTGATCAGGCGGGCCTCATCCCGGGTGCGGTCGAGAATGTAGTCGCAGAAGGGACTGCGGCCCCGCAGCCAGTACTCCAGTTCCACCCCGGACAGCGCAAAGGAATATCCCACGCCCCGCCCCGGGATCAGGACAATGGCGGTATCGCTCTGCAGCAGAACACGGGTGGCCGCAACATCCTGGCAGCCGTTGAAGCATTTGGCATCCGGCCAGTCCATTGCCACCCCTCCGTCCCAGACCACCACGATGCGGTTCTGAATTTCAGGCTCCAGAAGCAGGGCAGAGGCGATGTTGGTGGGGGCACAGATGCAGGCCACATACAGTGGATCCTCCGGGGTATGTTCCATGGCGAGATCGATGAGCGTTCTTGCCGCCTCGGAGTCGGAGGGGGTCCTCTCGTCCGCCAGGAACTCCCTGGCCCCCCGGTGAACCAGACCGCTCAGCTCTGTATGGCCGGAGAGCTCCAGTACTTTCAGGATCTCCTGATAGCTGCGCTCCATGCCATCCTCCGCGCTCTCCGAGTGGTGGTTGTGGAAGGGAGCGGCTGAAATGCTGCGCACGTGGAGCTTGTCCTGGGACTCTGCCAGAAAGACCAGAGCATACTGGTCATCGATCTCATTGTAGGTATCCGTGTCCAGCACCACATCCACAGGGCCTTTGGGGGCGCGGAGCCTCCGGATCACGGCGGCATAGCGCTCCAGGTTGTCGTCGACGCAGTAATTGGAATTGAGCTGCTCAAAGAGTATTTTTGCCATTGTGAACCCCCTTCAGGAATGAATTGATTCAATTCGCGTGGAAGACTGTCTTAACGTCGTGACAGGAACCCGCTGCTCCAGATTCCCGCAATGCAACAGGAGGAGGTCCCTGGGGGAGAGTCTGCCTCCGGAACGGGACAGAGGGATGCTGCTGCGACTCCCGGACCCCCGGATTCCGGGGGGAAGTGCAGCCCTGCCACAGGATGGCCCGCTGCCTTTGGCTGTTCCTCATCCGCTCCGGCTGCAGCCGGAACGGGATGCCCTGATCCGGTGATCCGCTCTCCTCAGGGCGCTGTTGTGGAAACCTGCGATACCCTGGCCTGCAGTCGCAGGTACTGCTCCCGGTTCACCAGGATGTGATTTCCCTGGATGGTGAGCATCCCCTCCTCCCGGAACTTCTTCAGAGAGCGGGAGATGGACTTCCGGCACAGCCCGGTAAAGTCCGAGAGATCCTCCCGGTCCCGGCTGATCTGCAGGACCCCGTCTCTGGCACATTTTCGATAGCGGTTCACCAGGAGAAGTGCCACCCGGTCGGCCCCCTGCAGAAAAAGAAGGGTCCGTGTTTCCTCCACCATATCCAGAAGGTACTCTCCCACATGCTGACTCTCCCGCCGCAGTGCGACCAGATCGGAGTCCATCCATCTCCGGAAGTCCTGGGAGGGGATGCGCAGGAAGGTGCAGTGCGTCTGCGCCTGCAGTGTGGTCTGGTACCGGTCCAGGCGGAGAAAGACCTCCATGCCGCCAAAGGCACACATCCGGCAAAAAAACCTGCAGTCATAGCCAACCCCGTAAATGGGGCAGCCAGCGGACCGGATGATGCCGTCCACGGCAAAGAAGACCGTATCGGCCGGATCCCCTGCCCGGATCAGGGTGGTCTGCTTCTCCACTTCCTGGAGGCTGCAGGCATCCAGCAGCCATGCAGGAGCGGTCCGAAAGTAGTCCTCAAACTCCTCCCGCCTCTCCCGATCCAGTTCCCGGAGCAGCGGGAACCTGACCAGGATCGGGGTATTTTCCATAGGCGACCCTCCTTTCTTCTGCATGTTGCGCTGTCTTGTCCATCAGGCCCGGCCGGATGGCGGGGATCTGCCCCTTCAGGTCCCAGAGGGATGGGATCGGGACCTCCTGCCGGGTGCCCTGCCAGGGTCTGTGCGCTGCGGGGGAGAGTTTCATGCCGGATTTCCGTTTCTTCCCGGTATTCAGAGGAAAAAAATAGTGAAATCAGTAGAAACCAGCTGAATTATAGTATAGCAAACATAAAAGCCATAATCTGTAATTCAGGGGTGCAGCGTGGGACCCTGATCCGGAGCATGCACCGCTCCAGCAGGCCTGTGGTACGGCTTCTGTCAGCCTCCGCTGCAGCACGGACCGGGACGCCTCCCGGAAGATTCCCGATGTCCTGGCCATGTACCGGAATAAACCGGTCAAACTTGGCTAGACAGGCAGTACTGCTAATCGAATACACAAAATCCGGAAACTGGGAACCGGTTCTAGAGTAATTATAGCCCTCCCCGGGAAAAAGGGAAGGGACTGGAGTCCCTGATCAAAAATTTTTTTGTGTATTTTGACACCAAAAGGGACTGGAGTCCCTCATTCTCCGACAGTTCTGCCAGTCAGGAACCAATATGCGGCAGATCTCCGGCCGTATCGGCAAGTTCCTCTGACCATCTCGGACATGATTGCTGTGAGACGATGATATGGAACTGTGCCGCAGTTCCGGGTCTGTGTTCCGTCCGGGGAATGCCGGACAGAGAACTCATGTCGGGAGTTGTCTCTCCCGCCCACAGCCACATGCCAGGTTGCCAGGCCCTCAGGTGACGGGGACGTGCTCCGGACCCGGCCTGGAGAAGACGGATTCCCTCCGGACTGTGAGCGGCGCACCCGATCACGGTCTGCTCACCTGTGACGGCTGCGCGAAAGGGGGGCAACGCCGCTGCAGCCAGGAGGCGGACTGGCGGTTCCAGGGCGCGGGGAGATCCTCTGCAAGGAGGGGGGAATGGAGTGGAACAGTATACTCCCCTTCAGGGGCCACTTCCGGGATTTGTGGGGCCTCCTGCAGATTCTCCCCCCCCGCTGAAGCGAGCTGCAGTTGGTCTGCACCCTGCAGGATGCAAGAAAAAAGGGTCCCCCAGACAGCCAGACGGTCTGAGGGACCCTTTATATAAAGGTAGGAGCATGTTCCGATGCACCGATGGGTGAACGGATGTGACAGCCGGTGTGGGGGGATCGGGCTGCCCGGTCTGGCGATCCGGATGGCCTGCAGGCCTCTGTCCGGCAGAGTGCTCCGGTGGCCATCTTCCCCGGAGGAGGCCCTGCCATCTGGAAGGGGAGTCTGCACCGGCTCATTGCGGGGAGCAGTGCATGCTGCCGGAGCTTCCGGAGGAAAAGAGTTGGTCCCAGGAAAGGATCGTGGCAGCACCGGTCTGTCAGGGGCCCCAGGTGAGGAGCGGAAGGTGCAGGGGGCCTGTGCCTGGCGCCATGGCCATATTGCGGCAGCTCCGGTGGAGAGGGCCGCTGCAGAAGGTGTTTTGGACACGGAGAATACTTCGGCGGGGAGAAGACGGGTTCTGCCGGTCCGGGAACCGGGGGGGATTCGTTTCGGGAGGACAGAAAGAGGTCCGGCCCGGACAGGAAGTTCCAGAACGGAAACCTGAAGTTGCAGTTGCGTCGGGAGAGGGGATATGATATATTCGTATGGAATACAACGAGGAAACCGGAAGGGAGCAGTGCCCATGAAATTCAGGCCCCAGAGAACCGTCATTAACGGGCAGGAGTATCAGTATGTGGAGGATCTGCCGGGGGTGGAGGGGGGAACCTGGTTTGTCATCTGTGCAGACAGCAGAGGGAACCGCTATGTCTGCACGGCAGAGGTGTGGATCCGGAGCCCGGAGGCTGCTTCGGCGGGGGGAAATCCCGGAGCGGCGCAGGGGATGGTCCCCGCTGCAGCGGAGGTCTCTGTCCCCAGACCGGCTCCGGCAGCCGTTGCTCCGGCTTCGGGGTGGACCGGTCAGAGCCGCTCATTGCGGGAGGAGAAGCTGGAGAGGCAGATCAGTCTCTTTCTGTCCCTGTTCAGGGGTCGGGAGGATGTGTACGCCCTGCGGTTTGAAAATCGCAGGACGGATAAGCGGGGCTACAGTTTTGTCTGTGCCAACAAATGGGACCGGAATCTGTGTGACATCAAAAAGGACGGGAAGAAGGGGAAATGCTCTGGGAAGTGCCCGGGACGCAGTTACTGCCCCATGACCAGGGAGGCAGTGCGCAGCCACCTGATGGGCGAGGATCCGAACTGCGAGGATGTGCTGGGAGCCTATCCGCTGGAACCGGATGATACCACCACCTTTCTGGCACTGGATCTGGATGAGGCCTCCTGGAAGGAGGATGTGACCGCCCTGCGGGAGACCTGCAAAATCACAGGGGTGACACCTGCCGTGGAGCGCTCCCGGTCTGGAAACGGCGCCCACATCTGGTTTTTCTTTTCCGAGAAGGTGAAGGCGGCCACAGCCCGGAGATTCGGCTGCAGTCTGGTGACCTGCACCATGGCACGCTGCGGCCGGATGTCCTTTCAATCCTATGACCGCATGTTTCCCAATCAGGATTATCTGCCCAAGGGCGGGCTGGGGAACCTGATTGCCCTCCCCCTGCAGGGGAAGGCCAGAAAGCAGGGAAATTCCGTGTTCATCGACGAGAAGTTTGAACCCTATCACGACCAGTGGAAGTTCCTGGGGGACCTGCCCCGCATCCGGCCGGACGAACTGGAGGCCTTTCTGTACCGGATGGGAGAGAGTAACCTGGGGGACACCACACCGATGGTGGAGCCGGATGAGAAGAAGCCCCTGCCCCGACAGCGTGCGGGCCGGAAACTGCAGCGGAAGGATTTTCCGGACCAGGTGACGGTTGGGCTGAGAAGCATGGTCTTTGTGAAGAAGAAGGGACTCTCTCCCCAGGCCATGGATGCCATCCGGCGACTGGCGGTGGTGCCCAATCCGGAATTCTACGAGAAACAGCGCAATCGCATTCCCATGAACCTTTACGGCAAAACGTATACCCCCCGGGTCATTGACTGCGGCTATGAGGATGAAGTGTATCTGGGAATTCCCCGGGGCGGGCGCCAGGCTCTGATGGATCTGCTGGAGGCAAACGGTGTACCGGTGCAGGTGCGGGACGAGCGTGAAAATGGGAGGCCCATTGATGTCTCCTTTCTCGGGAAACTGCGCCCGGAGCAGGAGGCCGCCGCCAATGCCCTGCTGGAGGGGGAGATCGGAATCCTGCAGGCGGCTACCGCCTTCGGCAAGACGGTGGTGGGGGCATACCTGATCGCCGCAAGGAAGGTGAACACCCTGATTCTGGTGAATTCCAATGCCCTGCAGGAACAGTGGAAGAAGGCTCTGGAGCAGTTTCTGGAGATCCGGGAGGTGGTGCCGGAAGCGCTGAGGGGCCGCCGGAAGGATCTGTCTCCCATCGGGCAGCTGGGGGGAGGCAGAAAGGACAGATACGGCTTTGTGGACATTGCCAACGTGCAGTCCATGTTCAGCAAGAAGGACACTGAAGCGGAGCGGATCGTGAAGCCCCTGATCCGCGATTACGGGATGATCATCGTGGATGAGTGCCACCACGGGGCAGCCAGGACCCACGAGCGGGTTCTGGGTGCGGCGCCTGCCCGCTATGTCTACGGTCTGACCGCCACACCAAAACGGAAGGACGGCCTGGAGTCCATCTTCTTCCTGCACTGCGGCCCCATTGTCTACCGGCATACCGGGAGGGAGACCGGGGAGGGTCAGGAGTTCCTCCGGTATATGATCCCCTGCTTCACAAAGATGCACCTGTCGGAGCCGGTCACCTATCTGGAGGCCTGCAATGCCATGGTGGACCACCGGGTGCGCAACACCCAGATTTTGTCCGATGCCGTGGATGCCGTTGCCAGAGGCAGGACCCCGATCCTGCTGACGGGACGCACGGAACATGCCAGGAACCTGGCGAAGGCCCTGGAGGGCAAGGCGGACCATGTGTTTCTGCTGATCGGCAGTGAGAAGCTGAAGATAAAGCGGGAGAAGCTGGCGGCGCTCCGGCATGTGTCGGACCAGGAGTCCCTCATTCTGGTGGCCACGTACAGCTACGTGGGTGAGGGATTTGACTTCCCCCGCCTGGATACCCTGCTGCTCACCATGCCGATCTCCTTTGAGGGGAGGGTGGAACAGTACACCGGCCGGATCCACCGTACCTGCAAGGGGAAGGCGGAGGTGATCGTCTACGACTACGTGGATGTTCATGTCCCCGTACTGGAGCGCATGTACCACAAGAGGCTGAAGGCATACGGATGCATCGGCTATAAGGTCTGGTCCGGCCGTCCGGAGGAGATTACCAGCCGCATCTTCAACGGCAGCAAATGGCAGGAGCCCTTTCAGGAGGACCTGGAGATGGCCCGCAGCAGCATCCGGATTGTCAGTCCCAGGCTGCAGAGCCAGCGGATCGGGGCCGTACTTCCGGTTCTGAAGGCGGCGGTGGCCAGGGGAGTGAGTGTGACGGTATATACCCGCTACCCGGAGGAGGCCGGGCAGGCCTGGGACAGTGCAAACGGGTGCATCCGTACGCTGAGGGAGGCGGAAGTTGCCGTGGAGATTCACGGGAGCTATCAGCAGTGCTGTGCGGTGGTGGATGGACGGATCACCTGGCACGGCAGCATCTGTTTCCTGGGTCCTTCCACCGACGAGGACAGTGCGCTGCGCTATGTGAACGCCGACCTGGCCGGGGAGCTGATGGAGGCCGTGGAGGACTGCAGAAACGGGGTCTGCGGAGAGCAGATGATGATGGACCTGTGAGGGCAGAGACCGGGACGGGAACCGGGGGAATGCTGCCTCCGGATCACCGGACCGGACCAAAGGAAACCAGACCGTGGGCCCTCTCGGGAAGGGCGGCTCACGGTCTGGTGGAGATCTTCTGCCAGGAGGCGGGGACGCAGTGCCCAGCGGTAAGATGCCTGAAGAAAAAGAAAACCCGCCGCAGGCAATGCCTGCGGCGGGTCTGGTGGATGAGGGTGGATTCGAACCACCGAAGCGATCACGCAACAGATTTACAGT
>CAYXVN010000002.1:0-40908 GCA_964468565.1 uncultured Oscillospiraceae bacterium
AGATTCAGGCCAAGGACAAGGATGCCACCAACGTGGAACAGGACATGCTCACCACCCTGGAGGTGTGCTACGAGTTCTACCTGCGGGGCTTCTCCTTTGAGCGGGTGGACCTCTATCAGTCCGATGCCACCCGCTTCCTGATGAACAGAGAGAAGGGCACCCTGCGGCCCCCCTTTGTCTCCATCGCCGGCCTGGGGGAGACGGCGGCTCTGGATCTGGCGGAGCAGCGCAGGGGCAAGGAGTTCATCTCCATCGAAGAGGTGCTCTCCGCCTGCCCCAAGGTATCCCGCTCCCACATTGAGATGCTGAAGACGGCCGGTGCCTTCGGGGACCTGCCGGAGACGAGCCAGATGGATCTCTTTTCCATGTTCGGCTGAGGGCGCTGCCGCGCCCCCGGCATTCACTGCACGGCGGGTCTTCCGTGGGAGGCCCGCCGTTTCCCGGTGTGCCTGCCGGGCCGCCGGAGGCCGGATCCCCTCCGGGAGAGGGACCCGGGGGGGGAAGAGGAAAGGGCCCCGTGAGACACGGGGCCCGCAGAAGACAGGGGGGCAGGTCAGGAGCGGCAGACAAACTGAACGGTGCAGGTGTTTCTCCAGACGTTGAGCTGGGGGGTGCCTACGAACTTTTTCGGCGGGACAGGGGTCCGCCGGGCCTGTTCCCCCCGGTTCCACTGGATGATCTGAAGGCCGCTGCGGGTGTGATACTTCACATGCTGAGACTGCTGACCCATGTAGGTGACGGAGGTGGGACTGGCCCGCAGACCGAAGAGGGGGGAGGGGCAGCCGGCGCCGAAGGGCTCCAGCAGGTCCAGCTGGCGGATCAGGTTCTGGGTGCACTCCTCCTCCTGCAGCACCAGGTCGATCTCCCGGGTCTCCCGGAAGTCCGAGCCGGCCAGGGCCTGGTCGGTGAGGGCGGTGAAGGCCCGCACAAAGGCTTCGTAGTTCTCCGGGAGCAGGGAGAACCCGGCCGCCAGGGCGTGTCCCCCGTGGGTGAGAAGGATGCCCTCGGGGATCCGGTCCAGGGTCTGTTTCAGGGGAACGGCATCCACACTGCGGGCGGAGCCCTTGAGGATGCCCTCCGCATTCCGGGTCATCACTGCGGCGGGGCGGTTGTAGGCCTCCCGGATTTTGCCGGCGATGATGCCGATCACCCCCTCCGTCAGGCTGTCGCGGCGCACCAGGATGGAGGTCTGGCCCCGGTCCTGCAGATCGGCCATCACCGCGTCCGACTCCTCCTGGGTGATGGCCTTGCGGTGCTCGTTTAGGTCCATCATGCGCCTCACCCCCCGGTTCAGTTCCGCCCGGTCCCGGGAGAGCATCAGGCGGACCACCTCGTCCGTGTCCTGGTCCAGCCGGGAGAAGGAGTTCACCATGGGGGCGAAGAGAAAGGCCAGAGCCCCGGAGGCGGTGATGTCCCGGGAGCCGGTCTGCTCCATGAGGGCCTGGAAGAAGGGGCGCTGGAGGGCGTTGATCATCTTCAGCCCCTCCCGCACGATGGTGCGGTTCTCCCCCGTCAGGGGGACTACGTCGGCCACGGTGGCCAGGGCCACCAGATCCAGGGTGCGCAGCACCAGACCCGTGTCCCGTCCCATGGCCTGGCAGAGGGCCAGCATCAGCTTGAAGGCCACCCCGGCCCCGCACAGGTGGGGGAAGGGGTAGATCTCTCCCGGACATTTGGGATCCAGAATGGCATCGGCGTCGGGAAGCGTGGCCCCCGCCTCGTGGTGGTCCGTGACAATGACCTGAAGGCCTGCCTTCCGGGCCAGGGCTGTGCCCTCCAGGGAGGTGATGCCGCAGTCCACCGTGACCAGAACGGCGGTGTCCGGCCAGAACTCCAGGATGCGGCGGATGCCGGCGCTGCAGACCCCGTAGCCGTCCGTGCTGCGGCGGTTGGTATACTGTTCCACCCGGGCTCCCAGTCCGGCCAGGCACTCCAGCACCACGGCGCCGGCGGAACAGCCGTCGCAGTCATAGTCCCGGTAGACCACAATGCGGTCTCCGCTGCGGATGGCCCGGGCCAGGATGTCCACCGCCCTGCCGGTGTCCCGCATTTCGGTACACCTGAGCAGGGTGTCCATGTCCGAGGTGATGAAGTCCCGGATGGCGTCGCTGGAGCGCAGGCCCCGCTTGTAGAGGATGGTGAGGACCTGAGGCCCCAGTCCCTGCAGGCGGGGATCCTGGAGCAGACTCTCCGGCACAGATGCAGGGTTGTAGGTATAGGTTGTTTTCATGGAAGCGGATACTCCTTGATTGGGGAAGGCAGGGGCCGCCTGTGCGGACCGGTTTCCTTCTCCGGGTCAGGGCCTCCTCCGGGGGAGGCCTCCCTCCGGAGGGGAGTCCGCCGGCGCCTGTGCCGGTTCCGATGAGATGAGATGCAGCCTGCGGCAGAGGGCGTCCCGCTCATTGGGCAGGTCCCCCTCCAGAACTGCGTCCAGCAGCTGCTGAAGGGCTCTCCCGATGGCCTTTCCCTGCAGACCTGCCGCCATGGCATCCCGGCCGTTGACCGCCAGGTCCTTCAGAGTGAGGCAGGGCCCCTGGGCCAGACAGGCGCGGACGGTATTTTTCGCCCGGTCCGGCAGGGAGAGGTCCTCCGGAGGGGGTACCGTGGCCCGCCGGTCCGAGGCCATCAGGTCCAGAAGGGAGAGGAGGTTCTCCTCCCCCAGGCGGGACAGCCAGTGGCGGGCCCAGCCGGGGGTGTCCTCCACCGGCAGATGGTGGCAGGAGATGAGAAGCACAACCTGCTCCTGAAGGGCCCGGGGCAGCCGCAGCCGCTGAAGTGCCGCCCGGGCCAGAGGGATGGCTGCCTGGTCATGTCCCGGGAAGGGACACGCGCCATCCCCGTCCGGGGTGAAGGTGGAGGGCTTGCCCGCATCGTGGAGCAGAGCTGCCAGCCGAAGGGCGCTCCGGGGGGCAGTGCCCTCCAGGGTGCGTACCGTGTGGACCCACAGATCCGGGCCGGGGCCAGTGCTCCCGGGGCTGAAGTGCAGGAGAGGAGCCAGTTCGGGGACGATCTGCTCTGTAGCGTCCGGCCAGTCCAGCAGAATGCGGGGGGCGCCGGGGGAGCAGAGCAGGCGGAGGAATTCGGCGGAGATCCGCTCCCAGGCCACCCGGGAGAGATCCGGAATATGGCTGCGGATGGCCCGGGCGGTGTGCTCCTCCAGGAAGAAGTCCAGCTGGGCGGCCAGGCGCAGGCCCCGCAGGGGCCGCAGGGCGTCCTCCCGGAAGCGGAGATCCGGGTCCCCCACACAGCGGATGAGATGCCGCTGCAGATCTCCCTGTCCGTCGAAGGGATCCACCAGGGTGCCGCTGTCCCAGGCCATGGCGTTGATGGTGAAGTCGCGGCGGGCCAGATCCTCGGTGAGGCTGGGGGTGAAGATCACCCGGTCCGGTCTGCGGTGGTCCGAATAGCCGGACTCCCGGCGGAAGGTGGTGACCTCCACCGGGAGATGGTCTGACACAACGGTGATGGTGCCGTGTTTCCGCCCGGTCTCCAGACAGTGGAAGGGGCGGCACACCTCCAGCACCTGTTCCGGGCGGGCGGAGGTGGCGGCGTCAAAGTCATGGGGGGTCTGCCCCAGGAGGGCGTCCCGTACGCAGCCCCCCACCAGAACCGCCTGGAAGCCCGCCTCCTGGAGGCGTGCCAGTACGGCCAGGGCGCGGGGATCCCAGTGGGTCATCTGACCTGGAGGCGGCTGAAGATCTCCCCGATGGGGCCGGCAATCAGCAGATCCGCGTGGGAGTCGTAGGGTGTGGGACTCTTGTTGATCAGCACCAGGCGATGACCCCGGTAGTAATTTACCAGACTGGCGGCGGGATAGACCGCCAGAGAGGTCCCCCCGATGATCAGCATGTCAGCCCGGCGGATGTCCCGGAGGGCGCCGTTGAGCACCTCGCTGTCCAGCCCCTCCTCATAGAGGACCACATCGGGCTTTATGATGCCGCCGCAGGTGCAGCGGGGGACCCCCTCGCTGTGGAGGATGTCCTCCATCGGATAGAATTTCCGGCAGTTCATGCAGTAGTTGCGGTGGACGGAGCCGTGGAGTTCCCACACCCGCTTCGAGCCTGCCGCCTGGTGGAGTCCGTCAATGTTCTGGGTGACTACGCTGGTGAGCTTGCCCGCCGCCTCCAGTTCCGCCAGCTTCCGGTGAGCGGCGTTGGGTTTGGCATCCGGACAGAGCATCTTTTCCCGGTAGAAGCGGAAGAACTCCCGGGGATTGTCATCAAAAAAGGTACGGCTGAGAATCTGTTCCGGGGGCCAGGCGTACTTCTGGTGGTAGAGGCCATCCACGCTGCGGAAATCCGGGATTCCGCTTTCCGTGGAGACACCGGCTCCCCCGAAGAAGACAATGGAGCGGCTTTGGTCCACCCACTTCTGCAGGGTTTCAATCGGATCCGTCATTGGATTTTCCTCCTTCCAATCTGTCCGGCCGGGCAGGTGCCCGGATGCCGGGGAGAACCGTCCGGCCAGAGGGCCCCTCTGCCGGGTACCGGCGGGGGGACCGGAACTGCCGCCCCATTATAGCACAGGCAGATTGTGCCCTGCAACCGATGGGCAGGACTTTTCTCCTGCAGCAGGGTGGAGTGGAAGCTTAGGAAAAGGTAAAAAAAAGGAGAGAACATATGTCCCAAATCATTCAGACTCTGGCCCGGGAGATGGGCCGCACGGAGGAGCAGGTGGAGAACGTGGTGAAGCTCATCGACGAGGGGGCCACCATTCCCTTCATTGCCCGCTACCGCAAGGAGCTTCACGGCAGCATGGATGATCAGCTGCTGCGCCAGCTGGCTCAGCGCCTGCAGAGTCTGCGCAATCTGGAACAGCGCAGGGAGGAGGTGCGGGGCCTCATCGATAAGCAGGGGAAGCTTACGGAGGAACTGACGGCGCAGATTGATGCGGCAGGCACCCTGGCGGAGATAGAGGATCTCTACCGGCCCTTCCGGCCCAGGCGCCGCACCCGTGCCACCGTAGCCCGGGAGAAGGGACTTGCCCCTCTGGCGGCCCTGCTCAGCGCCGAAGGGCCCTGTGTGGATCCCCGGAAGGCGGCGATGGACTTTGTGGACCCGGAAAAAGGGGTGGAGACTGCGGAGGATGCCCTGCAGGGGGCCAGCGACATTCTGGCGGAGGATATTTCCGGTGACGCCGCCATCCGCAAACAGCTGCGGGAACTGTTTCTGCGCCGGGCCACTCTGATCTCCAGAGCGGCGGCGGAGGAGCCCGAGGACACCGTGTACCGCCTCTATTACGATTTCCGCATGGCGGTATCCCGGATACAGGGGTATCAGGTGCTGGCCATCAACCGGGGCGAACGGGAGAATGTCCTCAGGGTCTCGGTGGAACTGGAGGGGGATGGGGGCCGCATCCTGGTGCGCCGGGCCACCGTTCCCGGGCGGGCATGCATGGACTTTGTGCGGGAGGCGGCAGACGATGCCTATGACCGGCTTATCCGGCCCTCCCTGGAGCGGGAGATCCGCAATACCCTTACCGAGCAGGCCAATGAGGGGGCCATAAATGCCTTTGCCCTGAATCTGAAGCCTCTTCTGATGCAGCCTCCCGTGAAGGGAAAGGTCACCATGGGTCTGGACCCCGGGTACCGCATGGGATGCAAGGTTGCGGTGGTGGACGGCACCGGGAAGGTGCTGGATACTGGTGTAGTCTATCCCACCTACGGGGACAGGCAGCGGGAGGACTGCATCCGCACCCTGACCTCTCTGATCCGCAGATACGGTGTAGCCCACATCGCCATCGGGAATGGGACCGCAAGCCGGGAGACTGAACAGATGGTGGTGGATATGCTTCACCGGCTGGGAGGCCCGGTCAGCTATATGATCGTCAGCGAGGCGGGAGCCTCGGTGTACTCCGCATCCCCGGTTGGGGCGGAGGAGTTTCCCCAGTTTGATGTGAACCTGCGCTCTGCCATCTCCATTGCCCGCCGTCTTCAGGATCCTCTGGCGGAACTGGTGAAGATTGATCCCAAGGCCATCGGAGTGGGCCAGTATCAGCACGACATGCCCCAGGCCAGACTGGGGGCGGCCCTGGATGGCGTGGTGGAGGACTGTGTGAACGCAGTGGGGGTGGACGTGAATACGGCCTCCCCCTCCCTGCTGCAGCGGGTCTCCGGCCTCACCGCCACCACGGCAAAGAACCTGGTGAGGTACCGGGAGGAAAACGGTCCCTTTACGGCACGCAGGCAGCTGCTCCAGGTGCCCAGGCTGGGACCCAAGGCCTACGAGCAGTGCGCCGGTTTTCTGCGGGTGCCGGAGAGCAGGTTCGTGCTGGACAACACCGGAGTGCATCCGGAGAGCTACCCGGCAGCGGAGAAACTGCTGGACGTCTGCGGCTACACCCTGGAAGATGTGCGTTCCGGCTCCCTGGCGGGTCTGAAGGAGAAGGCGGAATCCACCGGCTACGACAGACTCTCTGCCCTCTGCGGCGCCGGTGCTCCCACTTTGGCGGATATTGTGAAGGAGCTGGGAAAGCCAGGCCGGGATCCCCGGGACGAGCTGCCCCCGCCCATTCTGCGCACCGACGTGATGGAGGCCGGGGACCTGGTGAGGGGGATGGAACTGCAGGGAACCGTACGGAATGTGGTGGACTTCGGCATTTTTGTGGATGTGGGGGTCCATCAGGACGGCCTGGTGCACATCTCCAAGCTGCCCCGGAAGGTGAAACATCCTTCAGAGCTGTTCTCGGTGGGAGATGTGGTCACCGTCTGGGTGCTGAAGGTGGACGAGAAGAAGAAGCGTATCTCCCTCACCATGCGGGCACCGGGAGACAGAAAACAGTGACCGGGCAGAACGTCTGAAGGGAGTCCGCTCCTTCCTCCGGGTCACTGCCTCTCCCGGCAGTTCCGGTCTTCCTGAGCGCAGTGAGACGGGAGGGTGCCACCCTGTCCCTCTCTCCCCGCCATTCTCTCGGGGCAGTGAGCGGTGCCCTGCAGGGAGGGACTGACCTGTGCTTCCGAAGCGTGCAGGGCTTGGAGAGTCCTGCCGGATGATGAAGCCCGGAAGAGCCCATTCCTCTCCGGAAGCGGGCAGATCATCCCTCTGGCGGGAGTTCTGCCCCGGCCGCCACCCGGCATCGGGAGGGTGTCCAGCGGATGTCGGTCAGACTCCAGCACCGGGACCGGGGTTCCATGGCCGGTCCGGGAGGGGATCAGGAGCAGGTTCAGCCTCTCCCGGTCTTCCCTTTCCGGGAATCTGCTTCAGAGGGGCCCGGAATCGGTACCTCCTGCCAGAACCGCCCGGGGATGCCCTGGAATTTTTAGAGGGACCGCAGGGTTCCCCCATGCGCCCTCTGCTCCAATACGGAAGCTGCAGGCCGGGTTCCCGGCGGCAAGGGGACGCTGCGGCTCTCCTCCAGTCTGGCGGGGTATGGAGACTGCCGCACTGAAATACCGGAGGTGCCGTTCCAGAAAAAAGAAAACCCCCTCGGGCCCTGGGGCCCAAGGGGTGTTGGTGGACGATAACAGATTCGAACTGCTGACCTCCCGCACGTCAAGCGGATGCTCTACCAGCTGAGCTAATCGTCCTGATCTCACAGCGATGCCTAGTATAGGGGATGAACCCCCCTTTGTCAAGTCCTTTTTCACTTGTTTCCAAAAAAAATTCCCTGGCCCTGAGCCGGGCTGCAGGCAGCTAGGCGGATCCCAGGCAGTGAGGGACAGATGGTTCCCGTGGCGGAGTTGCTGCGAGAAATCGGGCTGCGGGAGCTGCACCAGCCGGAAGGACCCGATGGGACAGGGAACCGTTCCGACAGGGGCTTCCGGCTGGAAGCAGTCTGAGACAGCGGTGTTCTGCGAAACAGGTCGGCAAAGAGAACGGTGAGGAAGGTGAACCGTTCTGCCAGATGGACCGCAGTTTTCCACCGCAGAGGGGAGAGGGAGAAATCAGCGGTTCAGACAGGTTCGGATTTCCTTCGGACTGACCGGAGACACATCCCGGCAGGTCTGCCAGGGCATAGGCCGCCGCTGGCTCTCACCGCGTCCTCATTCCGGGTGCCTGCCCCGTGTCTGCTCAGCCTGTCCTCCAGGTCCCTCCCCCCTTTGCCATCTGGGGCAGGGGGGAGGGGAGGAGTTTCTCCGGAATCGGCTCTGTCCCCGAAGAATTCCTGCTGTGTGGAGGGAACACCTGGGGAGTATGAGGCGCCTTGCGGCAGAGGCACCGCCGTTGGGAGCAGTGTCCAGGCAGGTGCAGTCGCGTGTGTGCAACGGACCCCGAGATGGATGCTGTTCTCAGATGCGGGAGATATGGTCGGCCATGCTGTACTCGTGTGGGACCTTGTCGGCTGCCTTGTGGCCCACGGCGATGGCGATTTCGAACTCGTAACCCTGGGGAATGGAGAGAGCGGAGGCGAACTCGGCGGCCCGGGTCCCGGTGAGAGCACCCTTCACGCACCCGATGATGACGCTGCCCAGGCCCAGAGCCTCGGCAGCCAGGGCAATATTTTCCACAGCGATGCCGGCATCCAGGGCGCTCCAGGGGAAGGAGGCGTCTGCACTGAGAAAGAGGACCGTGGGCGCATCGTAATGGAACGTGGCGGCGGGAGCCTGTACGCCGAAGAGGCGGTTCTTCTCCTCCTCAATCTCGCCCAGCAGAGGATTGGAGCCGTCCACGACGGAGATGTGGATCTCCTGCCGGTTGGCGGCAGTGGGTGCCTGGAGTCCGGCCTGGAGAAGGGCGTCCAGCTCGGCCTCGGTCAGCTTCTCTGGGGTATAGGCCCGAGTTGAACTGCGTGCTGCAATGGCTTTCAGAACTTCGTTCATGGGAAAACCTCCAACAGAAGAGATTTGGAATCCGCCGGGAGGCGGACACAGGATATATTGTATATCAGCCAGGAGGAAAATGCAACGGAAATGTAATATCTCTATATACTTACAATTAAGACAGTTTCTGGCTGGGTAAGGAGAGGAGACCTGTGGGTAAGGAGTTTCCGGAATGAATGAGGAGAAACCTGTCCCCCCGGAAGAGGGGGAGAGCCGGATGCTTTTCGGCGGATAGCTGGCACAGGCACGGCCTGAACCCGGTGATCAACAGGCTGGAGAATTCGAAGGCATACAATCCTGCCGAGGCACTCAGCTGGAAGAGAGGATCTTCCGGAGCATGCCCGCTCTGGTGCCTGAGGGGGAGAGGGGGACCGTGAACATCGTGGGGGAGAAAGAACCGCTTCGAAGTGGGTCTGGACCGGAGGACCTGAGAGAGAACAGGGCGGCACCTGAGCCGATGCCGCCCTGTGGATGGGTGGGAACGCTGAGGTCAGGAAGGACTTGCGCTAGAGGGTGAAGTGGATATGACCGCCTTTTTTGGCATCCATGTAGGTTTCCTTCAGCATCTTCTTGATTCCGCCTCCGAAGATGATGGGAAAGCTTTCAAAGACACTGTCATAGATGATGCGCCCTTTGAAGGGAAGCAGCGTGGTTTTCACCATGGCAGGCAGTGGGGGGAGCATGTCCTCCCAGTCTGAGACGATACCGCTGACCATGTAGACTTCATCGTTTTCAGCGATCATGGCAGTACCTCTTTTCAGGTGGCGCTCCACAAAGAAGCGCCCGGTGACGCAGCGTTTCCAGCTGTGCACCGTCTCTGCGTCCTCAGGAGACAGATCCGTAGCCTGAGCGAGGTATTCATCGATGAGGTTCGTACGGGCCCAGACGTAGTTTGCCACCTGGCGGGAAAGAGTGCAGTCTACGGAGTCAGCGCCGGACATTTTCGGCATGTCAACCACGTGGTAGTGCTCATTGATGTAATCCAGCAGAGCGAAGAAGAGGCGGTAGAACAGGGCACAGTCCTCCTGAGGCAGGACCATGGAAATCCCTCCTTATGAAGATTCTGCAGGCACCAGTGGGAGCGGAACCGCTCCGGCGGGTGGTGCGAGGGTGAGATCCCGGCGTTCCGGCTCACTCTGATTGTATTCTACCGGGTTTTCAGCTGCAAGGCAAGCCCAATTTTTCCCGGAGATCCGGTTCTGGAAGGAGTCTGTGGGCTTCCCGGGTGGGGGCTTGAGAAGACCGGCCTGGACCAGGGAAGCTCCCACCTGTCCGTGCAGAAACAGCGGGTTGGGATCAGGCAGATACTCCTCCAGATGTTCCGGCAGAAGGAGCGCTGCTGTGCAGGGCGTTCACCAGGCTGCCTCCCACAGAGGGGGAATCCTCCGGCTGCAGCTGCACCGGGAGGGCGTAATGTCTTCCGGGGTGAGCTGGTTGCGTTCCCGCGCGGGTCCCTGTACCGGGGCGCCGGGTGGGGGGTGGATCGCCGGGAGGACATTGCCCCGGCGGAAGACACCGAAGTCTGAGAGGCCCCCTTGGAGATGTGAAACCGCGCAGTACGCAGGCGGGCTTCGTCTTCCACCACCGGAGGGATGGCCTGTTCCGGATCCGGGCAATGGCGCCGCGGACTTCTGCAGCAGCCTGCGGGACCGGTCTGACTGCCACAGCCCGGAACCCCCTGTCTGACCGGAACGCTGCCTCCCTCGTTTCGCTTTCCCACCCACTGACACCTTCTCATCGCCACCCCCAGGGCCCGGGGGATCCGGGCTGCGGATGGTGTCTCTCCCCGGTCAGGGGCGTCAGGAGCAGCGGTCCGGATCAGTCGCCGGGGAAGACGATGCCGGCAGCGCGCCGGACGTTCTCCAGAACGCGGATGGTTTCTACTGTGACAGCCAGGTTGTGCTCCAGAGGGGTGCGCTCCCGGGTGCGCAGAAGTTTCGCCAGCATCTGCACCTCGTAGAACCAGCGGTCCGGGTTGTCCTGATCACTGAAGGTCTCCCGGCTGTCGGCGGTGACCACCTGAACGGAGGCCAGGCCGTTGCTGCCTCCGGGAATGCGGATGTATCCCTTTTCCCCTTCGATCTGGTAATAGTTTTCCCCCCAGGTATCCTTTGCTCCAGCCAGGGAGCAGAGAAAGTCATCGTAGTGCAGGGTGAGGATCCCGGAGGTGTCGATGCCGTTGGGATGGAGATTGGGTGCGTATTCTCCCTCCCGGGGAGGGCCGAAGAGGGCTACGGTGAGGTAGGCATTGTAGTACCCGATGTCCATAAGGGCACCGCCGCCGAAGGCAGGACTGAAGACGTTGGGTGTTTCGCCGGCCAGGAGGGCATCATAGCGGCTGGAGTACTGGCTGTAGTTGGCCAGAACCAGACGGATCCGGCCGATGCGGGGCAGTTGCCGCTTCAGGATCTGCAGATTGGGCAGAAAGGCGGTAGGGGTGGCGTCCACCAGGAGCAGGCCCTGCCGGCTGGACAGCCGGATCAGGTCCTGGACCTGGGCGGCCCGGGTGCAGAGGGGTTTTTCGCAGAGGACGTGCTTTCCCGCCAGCAGAGCTTTTCTGGCCTGGCTGTAGTGAAGCAGATTGGGGGAGGCGATGTAAACGGCATCGAAGCTGTCATCTGCCAGGAAGGCGTCCAGATCAGTGAACACCCGCCGGACCCCATAACGCTCTGCCAGAGCCTCTCCGGTCTCAAGATTTCTGGAGTAGACGGCTCCAAGGGCGATACCCTCCGTGTTTGCAACGTGATCCAATATGGCATGGACAATCATCCCGGACCCGATGGTACCCAGGCGGATGGGAGTACTCATGGCGCTTCTCTCCTCCCATGGGAAGCCGCTGTTGCGGTGGCCTCCTCCAGAATCTCCAGAACCCGGATGACCTCCTCTTCCCGGATACACGGCGCTTCGCCCCGTTCGATGGCGCCGATAAGGCTGTCGTAGATGCGCTCGTAGTGGGCACAGCCCACGGGAACCTTCTCTGTGATGCGTTCCCCGCTCTGGCTGATCCAGACCAGAGTGCCCCACCGGTCTTCGGGGGCGGGAGCACGGGAAATGACGTGGCGTCCGATTCCCTTGGGTTTTCCGGAGTTATGGACGACAGGGGGCAGAGTGAAACTGCCCCGGGTTCCATGGAGGGTGAAGCGGGGGTAGTCCAGAAGTACGCACATGCTGGTGCTCACAGTGGCTTTGCAGTTGCCGTACCAGAAGTCCAGATCATAGTAGTCATCCCCCACACCCGGGTGGGCGATGCTGCGCACATCAAAACAGGTGCGGTCCGGCATTCCCAGCAGGGATATCACCTGGTCGATGGTATGGACTGCCAGATTGTAGAGGGTGCCCAGGTGGTCGTACCAGCCCTCCGGCCGGTAGTAGTCGTAATGACTCTCCAGACGCACCAGCTGTCCCAGTTTTCCGCTCTCCACCACCTGGCGCAGAGCCAAAAAGTCCCCGTCAAAGCGGCGGTTCTGATTCGGCATGCAGACGAGGCCCTTCTCCCGGGCCAGAGCGAAGACTTCCCGGGCCTCAGCGGCGGTGGGGGCGAAGGGTTTCTCCACCAGGGCGTGCTTGCCGGCGCTGAGAATCTGCTTTGCATAGGGGACATGAAACCCATCCGGAGCACTGACCACCACCAGGTTGACCTCCGGGTCGGAGAGAACCTGGTCCAGGTCGGTGGTGAAGCGAAGTTCAGGGTAGCAGGGTTCCCAGGCGGCGTACCGGGGAATGTCCTCCTCCCGGCGGAAGACGTATCTGGCCCGGATGTCAGGGCGGTGTTCAATGTACGGGAGATGATATTCCCGGACACTGACGCCGAAGCCGATGTAGGCGGCGGTAATCATGCTGAAACTCCTTTCGTGTACCGCCTGGCGGGATCTGAAGGGGAGAGAAGCAGGCAAACATGGGCCCAGACCCCATGGGGCATCCCGCGGCGGGTGGCAGCTGAGATCAGGTTGATCCTATTGTACTCGAAACCCGGAGAAAAACAAGGTGGGAGTGTCCTCCTGCAATCTGCGGGAGATGCCGGCAGATCCCCTCTCGCCGGGGAAATACGCAACCCGGCAGATTGAGATGCCGGCCGGACAGAGTCTCTGAAAATGAGAGCCCTGCCCAGGCGATGGGGGCCGAAGGAATCTCCGCCCACCGGGGAGGATCTGCCTGGCATAGGGGATTCTCTGGTGCTCTCCCTCTCCAGTACCGGTGTGGGCGGGTGAAATGCCCCTGAGGTGGAAGGTCCGGTTTCCTCTTGACCGCATGCAGGTAGTTGCGGTATCCTTAATCCGTACCCGGGTACCCGCCGGGCATGAGGCACTGTGCAGGGCGGGGCTCACAGCAGACGCAACGGCACAGACAGGGGGGGGATTGCGCATGGCGGAACAGGAGAAAGACCGTCTGACGATCCGTGAGATCGCAGAGGAACTGGGGGTCTCCATGACCACGGTGTCCCGGGCTCTGTCCGGAAAGGGCAGAATCAGTCAGGAAACCCGCAGGAAGGTTCTGAACTATGTGGGCCGCAGTGAACAGGCGGGTCCTGCCGCCGGATGGACGGGTACAGGCAATCTTATCCTGGTTCTCCCCCTCCGGTTTGCCGGTTCGGACCTGCCATTCCTGCGCAGATGCATGGAAGGAGTGTGCCGCATGGCGGCTCAGCGGGGCGTTGATGTGCTCCTCTGCTATGGGGACGAGACCGGTACGGAGCAGCTGGAGCGGCAGCTGAAGGCCCACAAGGCGGACGGTGTCATTCTCACCCGGACCGTGCAGAAAGACCCCTGCCTGGATCTTCTGCGCCGCTATGAGATTCCCTTTGTGGCACTGGGCAGGCTGGAGCGGGACAGCGGCCTTCAGATCGATTACGACCATGGAGCAGCGGGACGGGAGATGACCGGTCTGCTGCTTCGCCTGGGCCTGCGGCGCATTGCCTACCTGGGGGGAAGTTCCCGCTGCCTGGCGAATCTGGACCGGCTGGAAGGTTACCGCCGGGGCCTGGAGGAGTTCGGGCTGGAGGTGCAGGGAAAACTCATCCGAACCGGGGTGGAGACCCGGGAGCAGGTGGCGGATGCACTGGACCGGATTCTGGACCAGGGGCCGGACTGCCTGCTGTGCGGCGACGACAGCCTGACGGTCTCGGTATTCCGGGAGCTGCACCTGAGGGAGATCTCCGTGCCCCGGCAGCTGAAGGTGGCCAGCCTCTGCGACAGCGAACTGCTGGAGAACATGGTGCCGACTGTTTCTGCCGTATGCTTTGATGCCTCCGCCCTGGGGGCTGCGGGCTGCCGCATGCTGCTGGACTACCTGGACGGCCGGGAGGCGGACAGCCGCAGGCTGCCCGGCTGGCAGATGATTCTGAGGGAATCCACCAGAGTGCAGGAGAGCAGGTAGTGCCCTGAGGCGGAAAATGGGGCGTCAGGGATGGGGCAGTACGACGGTGTGGGCCGGGAATCCGGAGAGAGAACTGGATACGGGAGGATCTGCCTGGAAAAAGATGCTTTGAACCGGGACCTGATGTCCGCCCCAGGATCCGGGAAACACACAGACTGGGCGCTGTTCAGGAGATGCCGCAGGGTATCGCATTCAGCAGTATCTGCGCGGGGAACCTCAGGTCAGGGCCGATTCCGGGGTCAGGGCGGGTGTCTCTGACTCCGGTTTTCTGTTCTGCTCCCGGAAATCCCGGCTGCTTCCCTGCTGTTTCACAGTCCGGACCGGGGTTTCCGGGAGACCGGATACGGGAATGCCCCGCCTGTGCGGGGGACCGGGGGCATGGAGAGATTCACCCGGCTCCGCTTCCACCGGTACTTGTCCCCCGAAGAGATTCTGGAGGTATCCGCCGGAAGAGGGGAGAAGAAACCCCGGTTTCCGGGATCTGAAGAGAGGATCCGGGCATTTTCTCTGAACCGGGGAGAATCCTGGGAGGTAAGAAAAAACAAAATATTCCGGGCAGAAAATTACTGGTTTGTGCAACCTGAACAAAAAAGTCCGGAACAGGGGCGGAAAGATTGGGTTGACAGGGTCGTGCAGGTCGGGGTAATGTAGGAGAAGAGGTTCCCTGGAACCTGCCACGCAGGACCTGGAACAGAAGGAGGACGGGACTGTGCTCCGGTCAGACCGGTCTGCAGGACAGGCGGGGAGGACCGCCCCAGGGTCCGGAATCAGCTTCGGGGAGAGGGAATTCACTCTGCCCGGGAAAGGGATGAGGTGCGTCATGTACGGGAAGCAGATGCTTGCAGCAGTGTCCGCCGGACAGGCGGACGAGGCGCTGAGGCCTCACTATGGTCTGGATGGCAGCCGGGAGTCGCTGATCCGGGCCCGGGAGCGGGCCATCCGCTGTCTGAAGGGGTTTCTGGACACCTTTGGCGACCGGGAGAACACCATTCTCTTCAGCGGACCGGGCCGCACGGAGATCGGGGGAAATCATACGGACCATCAGCACGGCCGGGTGCTCTGCGGCAGTGTGGATATGGACATGCTCTGCTGCGCTGCCCCCAACGGAGAGCAGGTGGTGCGGGTTCTGTCCCAGGGGTACCCCCCGGTGGAGATTGCTCTGAAGGAACTGGAGCCCAGACCGGAGGAGGAGGGTACCTCTGCCGCGCTGGTGCGGGGGGTGGCTGCCGGGATCCGGGACCTGGGGTTTGAACTGAAGGGCTTTGATGCCTGGGCGACTTCTACGGTGCTCTCCGGCTCCGGACTGTCCTCCTCCGCAGCCTATGAGATCCTGATGGGAACCATTTTCGACCGGTTCAGCTGCAGCGGAGAGATGACTCCGGTGCAGAACGCCAGAATCGGACAGTTTGCGGAGAACGTCTACTTCGGCAAGCCCTGCGGACTGATGGACCAGATGGGCTCCGCAGTGGGGGGTGCGGTGGCTATCGACTTCCGGGATCCCGGTGCTCCCGTGGTGGAAAAGGTGGAGTTTGACTTCTCCAGATCGGGTCACACCCTCTGCATCGTGGACACCGGTTCCTGCCATGCCGACCTGACGGAGGACTATGCGGACATCACGAGAGAGATGGGGGCCGTGGCGGGATGCTTCGGGAAGAAGGTTCTGCGGGAAGTGGAGGAAGAGGAGTTCCGGGAGGGGATTCCCGCTGTGCGGGAGACCTGCGGGGACCGGGCAGTGCTGCGGGCCATGCACTTCTTTGCCGAGAACCGGCGGGCGCAGGAGGAGGCGGAGGCTCTGAAGAGGGGAGATTTTGCCGGATTCCTTGCCCTTGTCACAGCGTCCGGAATCTCCTCGGAGACCCTGCTGCAGAACATCTGGTCGCCCCGCGCACCCGGACAGCAGGCTGTTACCCTGTCGCTGGCCCTGGGACGCTCTCTCCTGGGGGGAGCAGGAGCCATCCGGGTTCACGGCGGCGGCTTTGCCGGCACCATACAGGCCTTTGTTCCGGACGAGATGGTGGAGTCCTTCCGCCAGGGCATGGAGAAGGTTCTGGGTGAGGGGAGATGCCACATGCTCCACATCCGTCCCAGAGGCGGCTGTGTCGTTTACGAATAACCGGGGGCCCCGTCTGATCCTCCCTATTCTTCAGATACCCGGTCCGAGAGGGGGAGGAGTTCCCCTTTGCCCGATGACCGCCCCACCCCGGTGGGTATCTGCCTGGGGGATCACCTCCCCATGACGGCCCCGGTCCGGGCCTGTATTCCGGCGCTGAATTACCTGTTCCGGGGGGAGGGGGCAGCGTTTTCCATCCGGGCAAGGGTGCGGCACCCAAACCCGTTCCCACAGAAATTCTGCCCCGGCGGGCAGGGAGATCCGGCAGGGCCTGAGGCCTTCCCGGAGAGAGCCGAAATCATTCTTGGCTGAAATGCGCCTGTGCGGACCTGGGACTGTCGTCTCCTCCGCCTGGGCCTGGCACAGCCGTCATCCCAGGGGATACGGCAGGGAGGAGAGAACATGATCGACGAAGCCATTTCAAAGCTGGTGAGCTACGCACTGCACACCCGTCTCATCGAGGAGGGTGAGACCATCTGGGCGGTCAATACCATTCTGGATGTGCTGAAACTGGACTGCTGGACGGACCCCGGCAGGGAGTGGGGCACGGTGGAACTGGCGCCGGTGCTGGAGGAACTGCTGGATGACGCCCATGAGCGGGGTGTGCTGAAGGAGGACTCCACTGTCTACCGGGATCTCTTTGACACGGAACTCATGGGCAGACTGACCCCCCGGCCCGCCCAGGTGGCGGCGAAATTTCAGCAGCTGCGCTCCCGCTCCCCCAGGGAGGCCACCGACTGGTACTACGCCTTCAGCCAGGATACCAATTACATCCGCCGGGACCGCATTGCCAGGGACATGCAGTGGAAGACCCCCACGGAGTACGGGGAGCTGGACATCACCATCAACCTCTCCAAGCCGGAGAAGGACCCCAAGGCCATTGCGGCGGCCCGCAATCTGCCTGCATCCAGCTATCCCCGCTGCCAGCTGTGTGCGGAAAACGAGGGCTACGCCGGCAGGGTGAACCATCCGGCCCGGCAGAATCACCGCACGGTGCCCATCACCATCCACGGCTCCCCCTGGTTTCTGCAGTACAGTCCCTATGTCTACTACAACGAGCACTGCATCTGCTTCAACCGGGTTCACACCCCCATGAAGATCGACCGGGACTGCTTCGCCAAGCTGCTGGACTTTGTGGGCCAGTTTCCCCACTACTTTGTGGGCTCCAATGCGGATCTGCCCATTGTAGGCGGATCCATTCTGGCCCACGATCATTTCCAGGGTGGACGGTACACCTTTGCCATGGAGCGCGCCCCGGTGGAGGTGCCGTTCTCCTTTCCGGGGTATGGAGATGTGAAAGCCGGTATCGTGAAGTGGCCCATGTCGGTGGTGCGCATCACCGGGCCGGAGCCGGAGCGGCTCATCGACCTGGCGGACCGGATTCTGCAATCCTGGCGGGGCTACACGGATGAGGGTGCCGTCATCTATGCGGAGACGGAGGGGGTTCCCCACAACACCATCACCCCCATTGCCCGCAGGCGGGGAGAGGACTATGAGCTGGACCTGGTGCTGCGCAACAACCTCACCACAAAGGAGCACCCCCTGGGGCTCTACCACCCCCATGCCCAGCTGCACCACATCAAGAAGGAGAACATCGGACTCATTGAAGTGATGGGTCTGGCCGTGCTGCCGGCCCGCCTGAAGGGGGAACTGGCTGCAGTTGCGGACACCCTGGTGTCCGGGGGAGACCTGCGGGGCAGTGAGCTGACGGAGAAACATGCCGACTGGGCAGAGGGTTTCCGGGACCGGTACGACTTTACCCGGGAAAATGCCCTCGGGATCGTGGAGAAGGAGACCGGTCTGGTGTTTGCCCAGGTTCTGGAGCACGCAGGCGTCTACCGGCGTACCCCGGAGGGCAGAGAGGCCTTTTTGCGATTTCTGACCCAGGTCCGGTGAGGACAGGGCGGCAGGGGCAAAGGGCACAGGGGCCGATGACTTTCTCCCGATACAGCGGAGGGGGCTGCCAGCTTCTCTCCTGCCCTGAGCCCTGACCCTCCGGAGGCGCTTCTCCCCCATGAAACCGGGAGAAATTCCCCGTCCGGGCGAAGGGGGACTTTCCTGCATCATCTTTCCTGCGACATTCGGGGGCAAAAAAGCCAGATTTTCCGGGTGTTAGGGAGAAATCTGCAACGTTTTCGGCCTGTCGGGTGAGGCAGGCAGAAAAAGTGCGCGGATTCAGATGGAAGGACTTGCAATTTTCTCTTCTCAGGCTTATAATGAACGCCGTCGAAACCTGCACGGTTGCAGAGATCTAGAAGAAGGGAGAACCAGCATGAGCAAGAGCGGCAAGAACAGCAACAGGGAAATCGACAAGAAGAAGGCCGGCTTCACCATTCTGGGTATTACGGCTGCTGCCGTGGGCGCCTTCGTTGCCCTGCCCAAGCTCGCCAGCGCACTGTCCAGCCGTTTCGGTAAGAAGAAGGATGCGGAGGAGGACGAGACCTCCCTGGACTACGAGGACGAGGAGAGCGGCCTGGACAGCGAGGAGACCGAGGAACCTGCTGCCCCCGAGGAGGAGCCCCAGGAGTCTGCTCAGCCCGAGGCCCCGGCGGATGAAGCTGCCGAAGCAGAAACTCCGGCGGAGGAACCCGCTGCCGAGGCTTCCCCGGAGGAGCCCGTCGCCGAAGAGCCTGCTGCCCCGGCAGAGACCAGCGAAGAGCCTGAGAAAGAGCCAGAACCTGTGCCCGTGGCGTAATCAGGAACCTCCTGAGAAGCCGTCTGGCCCGAAGACAGGAACGCTTCGCGGTGCCCGCCCAAGGATACGAAACACCCGCAGTCCCATGGTCGAGGGATTGCGGGTGTTTTCTTCCCCGGAGGGCTCTCCCATTGGGAGGTTGCTTTTCCCCGATGGAAGCGATATACTGGGCATAAAAGGGAAAAGGCAGGGGTCAGGTGGCGGGAATCTGACTGCAGCCGGCCCTGCCAACATCATGATTATCTCGGAGGGAGTGCCTGATGGACAGTTCGATCAGAAAACTGGACCGCTGGATGGAGGAGAAGTCCTGCCAGAAGGTCGTGGAGGAAGTGGAGGCCCTTCCTGCCGGGAAGCGGGGCTATGACCGGGTCATTCTGTGGGCCATTGCCCGCTGCCGTATGGATGGGTCGGAAGAGGAGATCTTCCGCAGAGTGGACTGGAGAGCTCCCCAGAGGGAGGAACAGGGGCCGGAAGAGGAGAATCTGACGGCGCAGCAGTGCTTCTGTACCGGGTGCATGCTCTGCGCCCTTCAGCGGGAAGGGGAGGCTATGGAGTGGTTCCGGCAGGCAGAGCAGCGTGACCCGGAACTTCCGGATCTGCCCACCATGAAGAAGGGCTGCATCGCCCGTCTCTCCCGGACGGTGTTCCCGGAGACCTTTGCCCGGCGTGCTGTCCGGATCTGGGAGCGGTTTGTCCAGGAGGAGGGGGAAATTCGCGCCCTGCTGCAGGAGTCGGAGGAAAATACGGCCGCTGCGGAGGAAGTGAGAAATCACATGGCCGGCATCTTCGGGGAGATGCTCTGTGCCTCCGGCATGATGATGGCTCTGGAGGGGGATCAGGTTCATCTGATCTTCCATCCCGTCATGGGGGAGCCGGCCATCTGGCCCCTGCACTACATGACGAGGGTCGCTCCCGACTCCCTGAAGGAGAAGTGGATCATTCAGGTGGGAAGCCCCAGACAGGACAGGTCGGAAGTGACCATCGGGGACAGGACGCTGCCCCTGGAGGAGATTCAGGTTCGGGTCCAGGCCGGCAGGTCCGGTCAGAATCGGGTGCAGTTGAGTTTTTACAGTGAGGCGCTGATTCCGCTCCTGCAGACATACCCCACCCAGGTGACGGCGGCGATGGGAGATCTTCTCGTAGACCTCCTGGGTGAGATGACCGTACTGGCCGTGGTGGAGAAGTTCCGGGTATCCCAGGAGCCGCTCTCCGGAGGGGCAGTTCCCGTGACCAGACTGGCCCGCAAGCTGGAGCTCATGGGCTGCAAGCTGAACTGGAGTTCCGGGGAGTATCTGTACGACCGGATTGTCACACTGAGGGATATGCCTCCGCCGGAAAAAGGACTGCGCAGGGACGGGATCTCCCTGGTGTCCCGCTGGCCCCGGCTTCACCTGGAGTATCTGAACATGGTGAGCAATACGGCGGATATGTGGCGTCAGGACGGGATCGGCTGCGGATTCCTCTACTGGTCCTCCACTTCCGACAGTGTGGAGGAAAACCGCCGGTTCCTGGACGAGGTACAGGGGCAGCTTTACACCAGGGCGGGGAATGACGTTCTGACCGTGGTGGGAACCCTGATCGGTCGGGACTGCTGCTATCTGGACCTGATTGCCTGGGATATGTCCCGCATGATGGATACGGCAAAGGCATGGGCGGCCACCAGCGGCCTGAAATGGGTGGCCTTCCACACCTTCCACTGGGATGCGGAGCCGGTCACCCTCTGGCGCAGGCCCCGGAAGACCTCCCGCAAAAAAAAGTAGCAGGCGGGCCGGACCGCAGGGGAAAACGGGGAACCTTCTCCCGGCGAGATTTCCCGGGACCCGGAGCCGGAAATGGAGCGCCGGGACGGCAGGCGGCTTTGTCGGCGCGGCAGCGGGTCCTCTCCGGCGGTGAAGCCCAGGTCTGAGAGCGGAGGACGCCTGCCGGAGGAGGGAGAGCCGGATGACCCACTTCCGGCTCCGGGCAGAGAAATGCCGGCAACGATTTGCGAGAAAGGATGAGTCAGATATGCACTACCGCAGACTGCCCCACGGAGAGGAACAGATCAGCATCATTGGTATGGGTTCTTCCGTGGTGGGGGAGCAGAAGGAAAAGGATATCATCGCCACAGTGCGCTACGCGGTGGACCAGGGTGTGAACTATTTCGATCTGGCTGCGGGACACGCCACCTGCTTTCCGGCCTACGGGAAGGCTCTGAAGGACTGCCGCCATCAGGTGTATCTCCAGATCCATTTCGGGGCGGACTACACCTCCGGCGAGTACGGCTGGACCACCGATCCGGAGCGCATCCGCCGCTCCGTGGACTGGCAGCTGAAGCAGCTGGACACAGACTACATTGATTTCGGCTTCATTCACTGTCTGGATGAGCAGTCGGATCTGGAGGAGTACCAGCGAAGCGGCGCCCTTCGCCATCTGCTGGACCTGAGAGACCAGGGGGTGGTCCGCCATATCGGCCTGTCCTCCCATACTCCTGCCGTGGCAGGCCGGGTTCTGGATCTGGGAATTGTGGACATGCTCATGTTTTCCATCAATCCCATGTACGACGGCGGGGAAGGGGAGTATGCCATCGGCAGCAGCCGGGAGCGGCAGGACCTCTACCGCCGCTGCGAGAAAGAGGGTGTGGGCATCTCCGTGATGAAGCCCTACAACGGCGGTATTCTCCTGGATGCCCGTCAGTCCCCCTTCCACCAGGCCATGACTCCCGCCCAGTGTCTGCAGTACGCCCTGGACCGCCCCGGTGTGGTGACCGTACTGCCGGGGGCCGGATCCATCCCGGAGCTGAAACAGGCACTGGCCTGTCTGGAGGCCTCCCCCCAGGAGCGGGACTACTCCCTGATCAGCACTCTGCAGCCGGAGGACGTGAAGGGAACCTGCGTCTACTGCCGTCATTGCCACCCCTGTCCGGCCGGACTGGACATCGCCCTCATCCGCAAGTACTACGATCTGGCCCGGCTGGGGGATTCCCTGGCGGAGGAGCACTACCGGACACTGGACCGGACCGCCGCCGACTGTGTCCACTGCGGACACTGCAGCCGGCGCTGTCCCTTCCAGGCCCGGCCCATGGAGTCCATGGAGGAGATTCACGCCTGGTTTTCCTCCCGCAGCTGACCGCTCTCCGGCCTGCTGTACCTGAAGAAGGCGAAAGCCGGAACTTCCCGAGGGAGGCGACTGGAGATGCAGGAGCCCCCTCTTCCCATATCCGGGAGGAGGGGGCTGTTCCAGGGAGACGGTCTCAGGAAGCGCGGTAGTTGGGGGTGGACCGCTTGGTGGCGGCCTCCTGGGCACTGATGAGGGAGAGGTAGATGCCCACATGGTCCACCACCACCCCGGCGGGGCTGACGGTGATGCGCACGTGGGTCCAGGCGCCGGGCAGTTCCATCAGGGCGGAGGGTGCCACAAAGAAGCAGCGCACCGGCTTGCGGGCCTTGCCCTTGGCAAAGCGCAGGTCGTAGCTCTTCTTCACATAGGTCCGGCAGAGCTTGTTGGTGTGGCGGAGAAAACGGCAGGCTGCGTAGCCGATGGAATCCAGTTCCAGATCGCAGTCCGTTTTGGTGTAGAAGGAGAGGTTCGGGGAAACGCTCAGATCGCAGGTCAGAGCTCCGTATCCCGTACCGGTAGTCAGTTTCATGAGAAGCAATCCCTCCTGAAAACAGATGTTGTTGTGTCCGGCGCCTGGGTGTCACCCCGTGCTGCCGGGTGCAGCGGCACGTCTGCGTCGGAAGACTCTGCCGCGGTTCCCACTTCGCAGGGCTGGGGCAGCGGAGTTGGGAAGGAAAGAAAAAACACCATGCCGGAATGTCCCGGGCATAGTGTCATGGACAAACACTACGCCCCAGACAGACCCCTTACCAGATAAAAGACATAGCGTTTCAGTTGGATTGCGTCTTCATTCTACCTGCTCCGGGCCGGGCTGTCAAGAGGAAAATTGCAGCGTGCGGCATTTTTTACGGCCGGATTGCCGGGACAGGCTGTTCTGGGGGAAAACTGTGGGAAATGTACGGAAATTCAAGGGGAAATCGGGGAAATTCAGAGCAAAGGATACCGGAAAACGGTTGCTCTCAGGGGTGGGATCTGCTATACTGAATAGCCCGGAGGGGAATGTCCCCTGCCGGGAGGCAATACAGCGAGGCCGGACCAGGCGAGAGTCCGGACAGAATGGAGGTCCCGGATGAAGGGAAAAGGAACGATCAGGCTGGCAGTGATGGTACTGCTGTGTGCGCTTCTGGCAGGTTGCGCACAGGTAGGACCGGCTTCGGGGGACATACAGGGGTCTTCGTCAGAACCCTCTTCGGCCTCCTCATCGGAGTTCTCCTCCGGTTCCGGAGACCCGGGTTTATCCTCCGAACCCCAGCAGCCACCGGTTCTTCCCTGGTATCTCACTCTGGTGAACCAGGACAATCCTCTGCCCGTTGATTTCACCGTGCCGGAACTGACGGAGCTGAGCAGTGGCATGTCCATCGACAGCCGGGCCTATCCGGCTCTGCAGGAGATGATGGACGCCGCCCGGGCGGATGGCCTGGAGCCTCTGATCTGTTCCTCCTTCCGTACCCGGGACTATCAGGAGAATCTCTACCGGGAGGAGATCCAGCGCTATGAGGATCGGGGGCTCTCCCCTCAGGAGGCGGAGGCGGAGGCCTCCCGGTGGGTGGCGCTGCCGGGTACCAGCGAGCATGAACTGGGCCTGGCGGTGGACATTGTGGATGTGGAGTATCAGATCCTGGATGAGTCCCAGGAGGAGACACAGGTGCAGCAGTGGCTGATCCAACACTGCTGTGAGTACGGTTTCATCCTCCGCTATCCCACGGACCGCAGCGAGGTGACGGGCATCGCCTACGAGCCCTGGCACTACCGTTTCGTGGGCCGGGAGGCCGCCCGGGCGATTACCGAGAGCGGCCTCACCCTGGAGGAGTATCTGGAAACGATCACGACGCCGGAGCAGATTCCTCCCCTCTGAGGGGAACTCCCGGATCCGTTCGGCGCAGCGGTCTGATTCCCACCTGCGGGGTGGAGAGAACGTGCCCATCGGAGCATTCCGATGGGCATGTTTTTTCATGACCTGCGGGGCAGGCGGGAGACCACCAGGCACAGGAGGGTGGTGATCGCCATATCCGGAAGGGTGTTGCCCACGGGAATATCGATTCGCATCAGGATGCGGTAGAGGACAAATCCCACCACCCAGATGATCAGGTTGGGGATGCAGACAGTCCGGTCGCTGCTGTCCCGATGCAGGAAGAAGAAGTCTGCGATCTGGATGGCAATCATGGGGGCGAAGACCGACCCGATCAGGTAGAGGAAGTCCGTGATGTTGTCCATGGGGAAGACGATGGCGCCAATGGTTCCGATGACGGTGGCCGCGATGGCGACCCAGCGGCCCTTGAGACCGGGGAACACGGACTCGCTGGAGATGCCGGCGGACCAGGCGTCCAGAAATGTGGTGGTCACGGTGGAGAAGACGATGATGAGCAGGCCTGCGATGCCAAGGCCTGCCTGGACCAGGATGCGGGCAATGTCCGACTCCCCGGTGAAAATGGCGGCTCCCATGCCGATGACATACATCCAGATGCTCACCAGCCCGTACACCACGGTGCTGGCCAGGGTGGAGGCAAAGGGATCCCGGGCCTCCCGGGTGTAGTCGCTGATGAGGGGCAGCCAGCTGAGGGGCATGGCCACCGAGAGTTCCACCGCCGCGCCGAAGGTCATGCTCTCATCCGCGATGCCTGTGGCACCGCCCCGGAAGACGACCACAGACAGCACCACGGTGAGAAGGAAAAGGGACCCCATGGCGATGGTGTTTACCTTGCCCAGGTTGGTGATGCCGATGAGAATCCAGACCAGGATAAGTCCCCCGATCACCAGGCACCAGATCCAGTGGGAGATGTTCCAGATGGTTCCGGCGGCGAGGGCTCCGTCGTAGATCATGATGGCGGTCCAGCCCACCAGCTGGAGGATGTTCAGCAGGGCGAACAGGAGTCCGCCCCGGCTGCCGAAGCTCATTTTTACCGTCTCCATGGCACTTCTGCGGGACTCACCCCCGATGAGTCCGGCGGCGAAGAGCATGGCGCAGCCGATGAGGTGCCCCAGGAGGATGGCCAGAAGTCCCCTGCCAAACCCCAGGGGGGCGAAGTAGGTGCCGGTGAGAATCTCCGCGATGGAGACCCCCGCTCCGAACCAGATGAGAGCGTTTTCGAATACGGATGTTCTGTGTGACTCTGCCATAAGCGCTTCCTGCCTTTCTTGTTCCTCACAGGGGGCGGCGGAATGAAAAACGCGAGCGCCGGAAAGGCGCTCGCGTTGCATGACGCAGTGTGTCCCTCCGCTGGTATTGCCCAGATCAGGTTCCAGGGTCGAAGGGTATCCCCTTCCTCTCAGCCTGCCGCACAAGCTCCCCGTTTCGTTGTGAGGACCATTGTACTGCAGATGGAGAGGAAATGCAAGGCAAAAAAGACAGGTTCTGAAAAATGGTGGTGGTGGGTCCTTCCAGCGTAGACCCCCGGACAGAATGTCCGTCTCCTCCCCCGCTCCGGATTCCGGGGGCAGCGGGATGCTCCGGAGGGGGTCTTCAGCTTTTCCGGCCTGTCAGACAGGGGGAAGGGTGAAGCCGCCCTGGGGCTCTCCGGTGGTGAAGTTCCACTGATACCAGAGGGGAGGGTTCAGCTGTTCGCACTCCTCCGCAGGAACCAGGGGAGGGAAGCCCCCGGGGGCGTACTGGTCATAGACCGTGAAGGAGCCCGCTTCATAGATGTACAGCTGCTCCGCCCCCTCGGGAGAGGATGGGGTGCTCTGGGCATCCCCGCCCGTTACGCTCAGGTAGAACACCGGTCTGCCGCTGGGTGCGATGCGGAATCCCTCCAGGAGGGGAAGGGAGTCTGCCGGGTCCCTCTGATCCTTCAGACGGGAGACCAGCTGGGATTCCGTCAGGCCGGCCATATGGAGGGCGTCTTCCAGAGTGAACCGCCTTGCGTTTTTCAGATCATAGATATAGGAGCTGACATGGCCGGAGGTCAGATCCGTAACGGACCACTTCTGGTAGAGAAGAAGGGAGATGAAGCGGTCGGTTACGGTGGGGTAGAGAAGGCACACGTTTCCGCTTCCCTCCGGGGTGGAGGAGGCGTGCCCCTCCCGGATGATGGGCGAATACATGGTCTCGATGGAGGTCAGCTCATTGTTCATGGCCACCAGGTCATCGCCGGGTTCCACCTCATCGGAGAGGGAGACGGTGGGGATTTCGATGTAGTTTCCGTAAGGGTCGTAGTACTGGACCTCCATGTGAATCTCTGCCTGCCCCGGGGAGACGGAACTGGCACAGGAGGCCAGCCCCCCGGTGAGAAGGCAGATCAGCAGCAGCCGGGCAGCCTGCACAGCCGGTCGGGGGATGGTGAAATGCTTGGTAAACATCGGCGCAGTTCCTCTTTTTTCGGAAAACTGACCTGGTCCGGCTCTGTGCCGGAGTGCCCTCCGGAGGGGACAGAGGGGAGCGGAGGTCTGCAGGCGGGCAGGTTAGGGACCTGCATCCCAGAAGCCGTAGGGAATCACCGGCCAGCTGGAACCGGAGCTGTCAGTGGCATAGGGCGGTGCCACCTCTTCCGCCTGGGACAGTTCCCCGCTGGGGAGATCAGCAAACCAGGCACTGGCGTTGTAGCGCTGGAGGGTATCGTTCTTGGGAAGACTGACCGTGGCGGAGGGGGGAATGTACAGGGGAAGGTTCAGACCGTATTCCGAGATGTACCAGTCGTGGACCGCCTGCTCGTAACTGGTGTAGCGCCGGAAGAAATCCGCGCTCTCCACTTCAGACTCGTTGTAGAGAACGTCATAGGAACCGTCCTCGTAGCGCAGGGCGATGAGGTTGTAACCGACGTTGTATTTGTCCAGAGGATACCAGCGGTCATTGCCCTCCCGGAAGTAGGTGAGGGCACAGTCGGGTTCGGAGTCGATGCGGATCAGGTAGTTGAACCGCCAGGCCTCCAGCACCCCGTCCGGGGCCAGATTCTCCACGCTGGCGGTCTGTTCCAGCCACTCCAGCTTGGTCTCCTGAATGGATGCGGTGGAGCGGTGTCCGGAGCGCTCGTAGAAGGTGATGGTCCGGGCGGTCTTCATGGCCTGGTCGGCGAAATCCTCCATGCTGCTGTACCGGCCGGTCTGTACGGTCTGGGCGCAGATGGGATTCACGGCGGTGACGGCGATGCACGCGGCGCAAAGGGCACCTGCCGCGATGCGGACCCGGAGACGGGGTGTCTGCCGGTGAAGCAGGTTGTGGATCCGGGCCTTGGTGTCTCCGTTGAAGAAGGCCAGAGGCATGCTGGCGAGACCGGAGTTCCGGGTTGCCAGGTGGAGAAGGGAGGTGGAGTAGTCCGCCTTCAGGGAATCTCCCTGCTGACGGATGACCGCCTCATCGCAGCTCATCTCCATGTCCCGGCCGGAGATAAGAAAGGCGATCCACACCAGGGGGTTGAACCAGTGGATGCACAGGGCGAAGAAGGCCAGCAGCCGGGTGATGTAGTCCAGACGGCGGATATGGACCTGCTCGTGGCAGATGATGAGATCGTGTTCCTTCTCGTCCAGGAAGGAGGGCAGGTAGATCTTCGGCCGCACCAGTCCCATGACAAAGGGGGAGGGAATGTGATCCGCCAGCCAGATGTTGTCCCGCAGGTGGACACAGCCCACCAGCTTCCGGCGCAGGCGCAGCACGGAGAAGGCGTTGTAGAGGAACACCACCAGACAGCCCGCCAGCCAGATCCGGCTGAGCAGGGTCCCGGAGAGAATCTCTCCGGCAGGGGCCGCAACGGTTCCGGGAGAATCCGACGGCTCCCGGTTGACCCGGACCAGGGTGCGGTGGTTTCCGTCATAGGCGGTGTAGGCGCCGGGGGCTCTGGGAGATTCCTGAGAGAGTCTGGAGACGGCATCGGATTCCGGCTCCGTTTCCACGTACTCCATGGCTGTGGTTCTGGCGGTCACACCCGTGGAGGAGAGCTGGATGGGTCTGAGGATGGAGAAGGGAGCGCCCAGGGAGATGGGGCAGAGAAGGCGGAACAGTACCACAGCCCAGAGGGCATAGGAACAGATCCTGGGGGCCTTCCGCAGGAGAAGCCGGGCTGCCAGAACAATAAGGATGATGATTCCACCGGTCAGGCTCATATTGAGCACAGTGGGGAAAAGATCGGACAGAATCTGGAGTCCTCTCATGAGCAATCAGCTCCTGTACTGCTGGATCAGCTCCTCCAACTGCTGAATTTCCTCGTCGGAAAGTCCCTTCCTGGAGGAGAAGGCGACCAGAAAAGCAGGGAGAGAGCCGCCAAAGGATTCACGGACATATTCTTCACTCTGAAGACCGTAGAAGGCATCCCGGCTCATAAGGGAGCTGACGATGCCGTGGTCATTCTGAAAGAGTCCGCGGTCGCAGAGCCGCTTAAGTACCGTGTACATGGTAGTCCGCTTCCAGTTCAGTTCCTCTTCCGCCAGTTCTGCCAGGCGGGATGAGACAATGGGTTCGTTTTTCCAGATGATGTCGGCGAAACGGGACTCGATGGCACCAAGTCTCCATACACTCATTGGTATCGTATCCTTTCCTTCAGAATTTCGGGATGCAGGTACTCCCCATGGGCTGCCCCCCGGCGGAGGCAGAGGTCCCGGAAGGGGAACCCCATGGGGAAAACCGGGTCAGCTCCCCGGGAGCGGACCGTACAGTAAGGCCATCATGAGTCTACAATTGGTAGTGACTTCTAGTTTACTTAGGAAGAGGGAAAAGATCAAGTGGAGAATATACAAAAACGAAAGGGATTGCCAGGAGATAATTTGTGCAGATTGTACGAAATGCAATTGGAACCCATATTCCCACCGGAAGCGGAAGGGATGGGAATCTCCCCAGGCAGAGCCTCTCTCCGCCCGGGCCCTCCAGAGTGCAGTCCGGGACAGAGAGGGAGAGGGCGTCTGCAGGACCGGAGGAGAAGCCGCGGGGAAAGCGGGCACGCCGGCCCCCAGCAGACGGGTCCGGCCGGGAGAGGGGAGCTGCTGTGCCCAGGACATCTGGGCGAACGGTACATAAAGCGACTTTGTTTCATTATACAAGCAAAACTGAAACGTGTCAAGAGGGGAATAGGCAGGAACAGAGACTCTGACCGGACTCCCCGGAATGGCCCCCTGCTGCAGGGGCCCTGGGTGGACTGCGGGGCGGGGAGTGAGCTGAGACCCGCAGCCAGGCAGCTGGGGAGGTGCCCCTGTCAGATCCCGGCGGGAGCCGGGGGACCGCTGTTCCGGGGAGCAGGCTGCGGCAGTGCGGCTCCCCCCTGCGGAGAATGGGGCTTGCATCCCGGAGATTTTCCGTGTAGAGTATGAGGCAGACAGCAGCCGGTCCGGAAACGCCCTGGGGCGACTTTGTGCCGGGGCCAAGAGAGGATGGATACAATCATGGAAGAAAAACTGCGGGAGTATGCCCGCCTGTTGGTGTGTACGGGGGTGAATCTGAAGCCGGGGCAGCGTCTGCGGCTCACTGCCCAGGTGAATGCCGCCCCTCTGGTGCGTCTGGTGGCAGAGGAGGCCTTTCAGGCGGGGGCAGCGGATGTGGAGGTCATCTGGGAGGATGACGCCATCCGGCGCATGCGATATCTCCGGGCGGAGGAAGCGGTCTTTGATGAGCCGGACGGACACAGCGAGGCCTACTGGAAGGGCTGTATCGGCCGGGGCGACGGGGATCTGCGGATCCTCTCCTCCGCACCCACCGTCTTTCAGGGGGTGGATCAGGGGCGGATTACCCGGGAAGTGAGAGCTCTGCTGCCGGTACGCCAGATGCGCAAGAAGCGGATGGATGCCGGGGAACTTCAGTGGTGCATTGCGGCCTGTGCCTCTCCCCAGTGGGCGGCGGAGGTGTTTCCGGATCTTCCGGCCCAGGAGGCCCTGGAGAAGCTGTGGGACGCCATCTTCTCTGCCTGTCTGGTGACGGGGGACGGCAGGTCCCCGGAGAAGTGGCGCAGGAAGCAGGAGGACTTTCAGCGCAGGGTGGAGTTTCTGAATCGCTGCTCCTTCCGTTCGCTCCATTACCGCAGCAGTCTGGGGACGGATCTGACCGTAGGGCTGCCGGAGCATCATTTCTGGGAGGGGGGCTTCTGCTTCTGCGAGGGGCGGCCCTATCTGCCCAACATTCCCACCGAGGAGATCTTCACCTCCCCCCACCGCCTGCAGGTGGAGGGGACCGTGGTCTCCTCCCTGCCCCTGTTTGTCTCCGGGGTCCGGGTGGAGGGCATCCGCATGGTCCTGAAGGGAGGAAAGATTGTGGAGGTGTCCGCCGCCACCGGGGAGCGGGCCCTGCTGGAACAGATGAACCTGGACGAGGGAGCCCGCTACCTGGGGGAATGTGCCCTGGTCAGCTGGGATTCTCCCATCCGCAGCGCAGGGATCCTCTTCCGCAATACCCTCTTTGATGAGAACGCCTCCTGCCACTTTGCCTTCGGCTCTTCCTACAATATGGTTCAGGGGGCAGAGACCATGACCCGGGAGCAGCGGCTGGCGGCGGGACTGAATGTCTCTGATACTCACGTGGACTTCATGGTGGGGACAGAGGACCTGCGAATTACCGGGATCACTCCGGAGGGCCGGGAGGTCTCCATCATGGAGCAGGGCAACCTGGTCTTCTAGATATCGGGGAATTGGGTTGGGCAGGAGTCCCTGCCGTATCCGGGCCGAAGAACACCATGGCGGTGTGGCCGCGGAAAGAACCGGGGCCGCGATGGTGTCACCTGCCGGAAGGGACTGCCCCATCAGAAGCCAATCCCGGAGGCCGCAGCAGGGTTTTCGGAGTCGATTTTCCGGGGAGCAGATTCTGAAAGCGCCGGTACCCCGGAGGAGCGCTCAGAGTTTGGCGGCCGGGTCTGCTGCCGGAGAGAGGAGAGAGCCGGCAATCTCCTCCAGACACACAGAGAGGGCGTATGCCGTCCGCTCCGGGGAGAAGAGTCCGTATGGGCCCTCCTCCGGCAGGGAAGGCACGTGGAGAAAGCCTGCCTGAAGGCGGGGAAAGCGGGCAGCGGCCAGGTGCAGTGCCAGGTAGAGGATGCAGTTGCACAGGTAGGTGCCGGCGTGAAAACTGCAGCGGGCGGGAATTCCCTCTGCGGTGAGCCGCCGGAGCATGGAGGCCCAGGGGAAGGTGCTGAAGTATGCCGCCGGTCCCTGGGGGACAAGGGGCGTTTCGCTGCGGGTGACTCCGGCGCTGTCCGTGCCGCAGGCAAGATTGATGCCCAGGCGTTCGATGCGCAGTTCCGGTTCCGGCCCCGCCTGTCCCACCGCCAGGAGGGCGGCGGGATGGAGCCGGTCCAGAAGTTCCTCCAGCCGGATCGGGGCCCGGTCCCAGAGGACGGGCAGCAGTTGCCTTTCGATGCGGCAGGAGGCGATCCGGTCCGGGAGCAGACGGACCGCCTCCTGGGAGGCGTTGCGGGAGGAGCCCCCGAAGGGCTGGAAGCAGGTGACGAGAATGAGGGGATCTGACATGATGATTCCTCCTGTGCCTGACCGGCAGGCGGGTTGATAAATGGGGAAAATCTCCCGGTTCTGCTGCCCGGTCCGGGCAGGTCCCGGGACCCCGGTTCCCGGTGGCCGTGGCTCTCCAGGGGCAGACGGATCATGGGGGAGGATCTTATGGGCAGAGAGGACAGCAGCGGCTGAACCCTCCGCCTGGACGCAGGAACCCCTGTCCAGAAGCGGTCTGCTTTTTCCGGACACCGGGCTGGAGGGGCAGGCGGGGGAGGAGAGTGCCGGTGGTCTGGGGAGGAGTCCGCCTGTGCAGGGTGCAGGAGAGGAGCGGGACATGCAGGTGAGATGTGAGTCCCTGGCTGCAGGAAACAGCTTTATGGACTGTGTGGTGTTCGGGTCGGGGGAGAGGCAGATGGTCCTCCTGCCGGGGCTCAGTACCCGGCGCCTTTCCCGCATGGCGGGGGTATTCGGGCAGATGTACCGTCTCTTTGCCCGGGAGTTCACCGTATATGTTCTGGACCGCCGCCAGGAGATCCCTGAGGACTTCAGCGTGGAGGACATGGCCTCCGATGCGGCGGACGCCATGGAGCAGCTGGGCGTCGGCAGGGCGGATGTGCTGGGGATCTCTCTGGGCGGAATGATTGCCATGGCCCTCGCCCTGGACCGGCCCCGGCTGGTGGACCGGGCCGCTCTGGCGGTCACGGCGGCAAGGCCCAACGACACCCTGGGCCGGGTACTTACCGGTTGGATGGGGATGGCGGACAGAGGAGACTGGGAGGGGCTGAATCTGGACACCTTTCAGAAGGTCTTCTCTGACGCCTGGCTGGCGAGGTTCGGCAGGTACCTTCCCCAGGCGGCGAAGCTGACGAAGCCGGATGACCTGCACCGCTTTCGGATTCAGGCCCGGGCATGCCTGACCTTCGATGTCTGGGACCGGCTGGAGGAGATCCGCTGTCCGGTGCTGGTTCTGGGGGGGAGCAGAGACCGGGTGGTGACCGGGGAGGCCTCCCAGGAGATCGCCCGCAGGCTTCACTGCCCGCTCCGGATGTATGAGGATCTGGGCCACGCCGCCTGGCAGGAGGCAAAGGACTTCAGCGGGCAGGTCTGCTCGTTTTTCCTCACCGATGAAAGCGGGCGGTGAGACCAGGGGGGGAGTCTTCCCCTGTGCCGTGCCGGCTCCCAGCCCCCCGGAGAAGAGGCACTTGCATTTTTTCGCAGAGAGGCCTACAATGGCCCGGAGCCCGGCAGGCTGCATGCCGGGAGAGGAGGGCGGTCACGCCCTTCAAGACTGAAATCCGGGAATTCTGGTGAGAAATGTGAAAGACGACAGCAGAAAGGAACTGTTTGAGACCATACCGGTGCCCAGGGCGTTAGCGGCCATGGCAGTTCCCACCATCATCAGCCAGCTGATCAACCTGATCTACTCCCTGGCGGATACCTTTTTCATCGGACAGACGGGAAACTCCTACATGGTGGCAGCCGTAACGGTGTCGTTCACGCTGTTCATGATGACGATTGCCCTGGCCAACCTCTTCGGCATCGGCGGCGGCAGCCTGGTGGCCCGTCTGATGGGGGTGGGGCGGGAAGAGGACGCCAGGCGGGCCAGTGCCTTCAGCCTCTACGGGGCACTGGGCATTGCCCTTGGGTACTCCCTGCTCCTTGCCCTCTTTCTGAACCCCCTTCTGGTTTTCCTGGGGGCCTCTCCGGAAACCATTGATTACGCCCGCGAGTATGTGTGGCTGGTGGTGATCATCGGGGGAGTTCCCAGCATCCTCTCCGCATCAGGGGCACACCTGCTGCGCAATGTGGGCTGTTCACGGCAGGCCAGCATAGGGCTGTCCGGAGGGGGCATTCTGAACATCATTCTGGATCCTCTGTTCATGTTCGTGCTTCTGCCCGACGGCAGGGAGATCTTCGGGGCGGCACTTGCCACCATGCTCTCCAACACGGTGGCCTGCATCTACATTCTGGCTGTCATTGCCCGTCTGTCCCGCACCACGCCCCTGACCCTCCGTCCCACGGTGCTGCGGGGTCTGACCTGGAACGATGTGCGTCAGGTGCTGAACGTGGGCGTACCCTCCGCCATCCTCACCGGACTGTTCGATGTGGCGAACATTGTGCTCAACGCCCTCATGTCCGGGTACGGCGATCTGCCCCTGGCGGCAGTGGGGATTGTCATGAAGGTGGAGCGGCTGCCCAATGCGGTCAATGTGGGCATCTGCCAGGGCATGCTTCCCATTGTGGCCTACAACTACTCCTCCGGCAACCGGACCCGGATGAACGAGGTGATCCGTTTTGCCCGGCGGGCAGGTCTTGCCATCTCCCTGGTCAGCGTGATTTTCTTTGAAGTCTCTGCTCCTGCCGTGGTGCGGCTGTTTCTCAACACCTCCGCAGGCAACGTGGAGGATGCCATGAGCACCCTGGCCTTTGCGGGCACCTTCCTGCGGGTCCGCTGTCTGGCTTCCCCGTTCCAGTTTCTCAACTTTCATTCCTCGTACTGCATGCAGGCCATGGGAGACGGACGGGATACTCTGCTCCATGCCGTGGTGAGGGAACTTGTCTTTTATATCCCCTTCATGTTTGTGCTGAACCGGTTTGGCGTCAATGCCCTGGTGTTCGGCGTGGTGCTTGGGGAGGGCTGCGGGGCCGTCTTTGCCCTCTTCCTGCTGAGGCACTGGCTGAAGAAGCAGCACATCCACCTCTGAACGGCCTCCCCGGGGGCACCCCCGGCAGAAAAGCAGATTGGGCGTCCGGCCTGCCCTCAGAGGGTCCGGACGCCCATGCGGAAACGAAAGGAGCAGCTACCGTGGACTATTTCATCGCGGATTCCCATTTCGGACACGCCAACATCATCCGGCTCTGCAGCCGTCCCTTTTCAGATGTGGACCAGATGGATGGGGAGATGATCCGCCTCTGGAACGCCCGGGTCAGGACGGAGGATACGGTGTGGATTCTGGGGGATCTGTTCTTCCGCCACCCGGATCCCGTAGCCGTTCTGAACCGGCTGGAGGGGAGGAAGCACCTGATTCTGGGCAACCATGACAGTTCCTGGACGGGAGATGTACCTCTGGAGGAGTATTTTGATGAGGTTACCCTGATGCGGGAGATCTCAGTGGGCGGACAGGAACTGACGCTGTGCCACTATCCTCTTCTGACCTGGAATCAGCCGATGCGCTCGTGTATGATTCACGGGCACATTCACGGGAACACCAATGCGGACTACTGGCCTCTGATCTGCGCCCGGTCCAACATGCTGAACGCCGGTGTGGAGATCAACGGCTATCAGCCGGTGACCCTGGAGGAACTGCAGGAGAACAACCGGATCTGGAAACAGGCCCACGGGGGAGAGACCCTTACCGCCGAAGATCCGGAGCGGAGAGCCGTGCCGAAGGACTGAGACGAGCAGCTTCTGGACCCCGCTCCTGAGAGACTGACGGTCGGTGTGGCGGTGGAGTGTGCCGCGGGGACGTTGTCTGCCGGCAGCCGAAGGAGTCCGGTTTTGCAGAGAGTTCCCGGCCTCAGGAACCCCAGGGGGAGGGGCCAGAAGGGACAGAACCGGCCTGGTGAGAGGCCGTGAGGTAAAAAAACAGAGCGGTCCGAAGGGCGGAGGAACGGGACAGACCGTTCACCGCCCTTTTTTGCGGGGATGATGCGCACTTCTGTTCTGGCAGACAGGTACCCCACGCCCGGCTGCCGAAAAAGAGGGGTGGGAGATTCCCGCCGGAGGGGAGGAGCCCCGGATGCTGCGGTCCGGCCCTGAAGGCCGGGCAGGGGATGAAGCAGGGGCTAAAGCGTGATTCCCTCCAGCATGCGAAGCTGTTCCAGTCCCACGTTGCCTCCGGAGAGGAGAAAGCAGACCCGGTCAGTTGCCCGGAAGCGGAGAGTCCCCTGAAGCACAGCACCCATGCCGATGCAGGAGGAGGGCTCCGCCAGAAGTTTTCCCTCGGTGAGGAGCAGCTTCATGGCCCGGAGCAGGAAGGTGTCCTCCACCGCCACCACGGCAGTGGCGTTCTGACGGACCACGGGGAAGCAGAGATCCCCCGGCCTCTGGGAGAGCAGAGCGTCTGCCAGGGTGGACTTCTGTTCCACAGTCACCGGCTGGCCAGCCGCCAGACTGGCTCCATAGCGGGGAAGGGCGGCCGGTTCGGCGCCGTAGATCCGGATTCCGGGCAGTTCGCTGCGAAGGGCCTGAGACACGCCGCTGAACAGTCCTCCGCCGCTGACCGGAATGACCACGGCGTCCAGATCCGGCTGCTGCCGGGCAATTTCCAGGCCAATGGTTCCCTGCCCTGCCATGATGGAGAGGTCGTTATAGGGCGGAATCAGCGTGGCGCCCTGCCGGGCGCAGAGTTCCGATGCCAGGGCAAAGCGCTCCGTCACGTCGCACTGCCTGACTTCAGCACCCAGGGCACGGATGGCGTCCACCTTCACCGCCGGGGCCGACCAGGGCATCACGATGGTGGCCTTTGCTCCCAGCATCCGGGCGGCATAGGCCACACCTCTGCCGTGGTTGCCGGAAGAGGCGGCCACGATGCCCCGGTCCAGTTCCTCCCTGGTCAGGGAGAGGACCCGGTTGAGGGCACCCCGCAGCTTGAAGGAGCCGGTGATCTGCATGGTCTCCAGCTTTCCGTAAACCCTGCAGCCCAGGAAGCAATCCAGAGCAGGAAGGCGCAGCAGGGGAGTCCGGATGATATGGCCGGAGATGCGCTGCTGCGCATCCCGGATCAGCTCAGTTGTAAACAAGAGTATCCTCCTTTGTGGGACCTGCAGCAGGGGGCTCATCCCGGTTCAGAAGCGGTTTCTGCGGATCCAGAGCAGGGTCACAAGAATGATGACGATGCTGACCACGATGACCGCCGGATAGCCGTATTTCCAGGTCAGCTCCGGCATGTTCACAAAATTCATGCCGTACCAGCCGGCGATGAGGGTCAGGGGCAGGAAGACGGTGGTGACGATGGTGAGGACCTTCATGGTCTGATTCTGCTGAAGGCCGATCTCCTCCTGGTACATCTCCCGGACCTGGATGCAGTACTCCCGCAGAAATTTGGTCTCGTCCAGCAGGCGGCCGATCCGCTTCTCCAGCAGGTGGAACAGGGTCTGATCGCTGTCCGGGAAGAAGCCGTTCTCGTTCTCCTGAAACTCGCAGATCATGTCGTCCAGCTGGGTGTAAAACCGCATCCAGCGCAGGATTTCCCGATTCAGCCGGGTCATTCTGGCACTGAGATTGTCCAGTTTGCCTCCCAGGACCAGTTCTTCCAGCTGCTCCAGCTGATCCTCCATATCCTCCAGGTGATGGAGATCCTGGGACAGAAGTTCCTCCAGAAACGTATAGCAGAACCGGGCCATGCTGCTCTGCAGTTCCATCTTCTCCCGCTGGATGCGCTGCAGCAGGCTGAGGACCATCCCGCAGTCGTCGCAGAGAAACAGGCGACAGCCGGAGAGAAGGTAGCCGAAGGCAATGGGGGACCCCTCCTGGCTGTGACGGGGAGTGGTGACGGTACCGCAGAGAAAATCCCGGTGGACCTCTGCCTTGGTCAGGGTGGCCTCGCAGGCAAGGGGAGTGCGGGAGAGATGGGGAATGCCGGACAGGTCAGCCGGAAGGCTGGTGAGCTCGTCCGAACTGAGAAGTACCACGGCGGCAGCCTCCGCTCCCGGGAGACGCGAAACGGAGGAGAGAGTGTCCTCGATCCGATAGATGTTCATGAAAAACCTCCTTGCGGGCAGATGAGGGGTCCGCTTCCAGGGCGATTGCGGGGAAGAGAGGGCCGTCTCCCGGTGGGGCGCTGCGGCAGGCGGATGGTACCTGCTGTGGCGGAGGGCCGGGGGCCAATCGGAACGGACCTGACAGAGAGGTCCGCCCCCATTATACACGTTTCTCCCGGGGGAGAAAAGACCTGATCCAGGAGGAGGGGGGACCGGGAGAGAACAGCCGGGATGGTCCGGGACCTGAGCGGTGCAGAACGGCATCTGACCCATGTTCCCGGGTACCGGAAAGCATCGGGGGACTGAGTCTCAGAGGCAGAAATTTCTTCCGGACCGGAAGGACCGGGCCATGGACAGACATGGGGCAGATGATACAGCCTGCTGCAGCGTGCGGGGCACAGATCCCGGATGCCGGAGCCGGGGCCGTCAGAAGGGGGCCGGCAGGCGTAAGCCCGCCGACCCCCATCAGGAGACGCCTAATTCACTTTGGTTTTCTGTGCCCCCGGAGGTTCAGAGCCGCCAGTCCAAGCAGGGAGGCCAGCATCAGCAATCCGAAGATCCGGCTGCCGATGGGCTCCCCGGTCTGAGGAATGTCAGGAATGAGAGGTGGGCCATAGGGAACTTCCGGAGCGTCGGGGATGTCCGGCACATAGGGAGGCTCCGTCAGGTCGGGAATCTCCGGCTCAACGGGGAGATTCGGCTGGTGGGGAACTTCCGGATTCAGAGGTACGGGGTTCTGGGGAATCTCGGGGGGAGTTTCGGGGGGAGTTTCGGGGGGAATCTCGGGAGGAAGTTCAGAGGGATGATCTGGGGATTCGGGAGCATTCGGAGGGTCCTCCGGCAGGTCATCGATCTGGTCATAGTAGTTTGTGAAAAGTACGGATACGGGATCGTCTGAAGATATGACGCCGCTGGCATGTTTCGATACGACAAGGGGGACGTCCTGATCCGGGGCAGGATCCGAGGGCAGCACCTCCCGGATTGTGTAGGAGATCCCCTCCGGAAGGTCATGGATGTAAATGCTCTCACTGTGACCCAGGAGAAATTCACCATATCCGTGGGTAAAGGTTACATCCCCGAAGGAGCCGCTGATGGAGGAGTCGGACAGGCGAATGGAAAACAGGAAGACGTTTGACAGTTGTTCTCTGGAACCGGCGACCAGTTTGGTCACCTTCAGGGTGGTCGGTTTTCTTATGTTGGTAAAGGAAGCGAGGGATTCCGTACCGTCCCCAATGGTTCCCTCCGTTCCGGAGGTCTCCGTGAGAAATCCCTTCTGATCTGCCTTCGCCTCTTCCACGAAGTAGCGGATGCCGGCAGGAAGGCCGGTGGCCTGAACCGATTGGCCATGCCTGAGGGCGAAGGAGGCCTTTCCTCTGTGGAAGAGCAGTTCCCCATAGCGGCCTTCGATGGAGGTGTCCTCCAGCGTGAGAGTGAAATGGAACAGAGTTTCCCTGTCCAGCCTGGTTCCCTCCACAGTTTTGCGGATGACCAGGGTTCCTCTGGGGATCTGATATATGTTTTCAAAGAGGGCAAAGGCGGACCCTGAATCGGGAATGGTGCCCGCTGTGCCCCACTCCAGGGTGACACATCCGGCCTCATTGGCCTCCTGCTCGGTGACCGTGTACTCCGTGCCGGCAGGCAGCCCGGAGGCCACGCAGGTTTCCCCACCCCGGAGGGTAAATGCCGCCTCCCCATCCGTGAAGATCATCTCCCCGAAGATACCCTGAATCTGTCTGTCCTTCAGGGTTACGGTGAAGTGGAAGATGCCATCGGCATCCCCGGCGTCGCCACTGACCTTTTTGGTGACGGTAAGGCTGCCTGCAGGGGAGTGGGCCGGCAGGTTGAAAAAGGTGGCATAGGCCACCCCACCTTCCGGGATGGTACCGGTATCTCCGTAGGCCTGGACCTCATAGCCCTGGGAACTGCGTTCGGTGATCTGATAGTGCACATTGGCGGGAAGGTCTGTGGCCTCCAGGGCCTCCTGGTGACGCAGCGTGAATTCCGCAGTTCCCTGGTGGAAGTTCATGCCCCCATAGACTCCCTCAATGGTGGGGTCATCCAGTTCCATACGAAATTCGAAGCTCTCATCCCGGCCACTGCCGGCACCGATCAGGATTTTCCGGACGACGAGGGATCCCCTGGGCTCCGGCGGTGTGGAGGCGCTCTTATGGTTCAGAAAGAGGGCTTCAGCGGTCCGGTTTTCCTGTATGGTTCCCAGTGCCCCGGTGCTGCTGGTGATATAGCCATCTGAGTCGGCGTCAAGTTCCTCCACGTTGAAGTTCAGGCCCGCCGGCAGATCCCGGGCGGAAATCTGCTCACCGTGCTTCAGGGAGAACTCCGCCCTTCCCGCCGAGAAGATCACCTCCCCGTAGGGTCCCTCCAATGGTCGGTCCAGGGTGACCCGGAAGCGGAACTGCCGCTCCCTGTCCCCTCCCGTGCCGGAGACAGTCTTCCGGATGGTCAGACTGCCTGTGGGAATCGGAGAGGGCTCCACCGGATCTCTGACATTCAGGAAGGAGACCTCAGTGATCTCACCGGCGATGATCTGCCCTGTGGCGCCGGTGCTCTCCGTCCGGTATCCGTCCTGATCTCCCTCCTGTTCGGTGACCGTATAGACGGTGCCGGCGGGGAGACCGCTGAGAAAGATGCTGTCGCCGTGTTTCAGGGTAAAGTCACCTGTTCCCCCGGTGAGCTGGAGGTTGCCGAACTGCCCCTCCAGAGGTGCATTCAGGACAATGGTGAAGTGGAAGAGCCGGTCCGGCTCCCCGGCGGTGCCGGAGACGGTTTTGCGGATGACCAGACTGCCGGTGGGGAGGGGCTCTGACTCCGGCTGGTCCTTCACATTCCGGAAGGAGACCTCGCCCAGCTCATCTGCCCGGATGGTGCCCACTGCGCCGGTGCTGCCGGTCACATAGCCGTCCTGATCTGCCTCCAGCTCGGTTACCGTGTAGACGGTGCCGGCGGGGAGGCCGGTGAGAAGAACACTGCCGCCGTGTTTCAGGGTGAAGTCACCTGTTCCCCCGGTCAGCTGGAGGCTGCCGAACTGTCCCTCCAGGGGGGCATCCAGGGTGATGCTGAAATGGAAGAGGCGGTCCGGCTCCCCGGCGGTGCCGGAGACGGTTTTGCGGATGACCAGACTGCCGGTGGGGAGGGGCTCTGACTCCGGCTGGTCCTTCACATTCCGGAAGGAGACTTCCCCGATCTCATCTGCCCGGATGGTGCCGGTTGCCCCGGTGCTGCCGGTCACATAGCCGTCCTGATCCGCCTCCAGTTCGGTTACCGTATAGACGGTGCCGGCGGGGAGGTCAGTCAGCAGAACGCTGCCGCCGTGTTTCAGGGTGAAATCAGCGCTCCCTCCGGTGAGATGGAGGCTGCCGAACTGTCCCTCCAGGGGGGAATTCAGAAGGATTTTAAAGTGGAAGGGTCGGTCCGGTTCCCCGGCGGTGCCGGAGACGGTTTTGCGGATGACCAGGCTGCCGGTGGGAAGGGGTGGCGGCTCCGGCAGGTCCTTCACATTCCGGAACAGGGCCTCATGGACCTGTTCCGCCCGGATGGTGCCGGCCGCCCCGGTACTGCTGGTCACATAGCCGTCCTGATCTGCGTCCAGTTCGGTCACCGTATAGCCTGTGCCGGCGGGGAGATCGCTCAGAAGAATGCGGTCTGCGTGTTTCAGGGTAAAGTCAGCTCTTCCCCCGGTGAGGTGGAGGCTCCCAAACTGACCATCCAGGGGAGCATCCAGGGTCACGCTGAAGCGGAAGAGGCGGTCCGGCTCCCCGGCGGTGCCGGAGACGGTTTTTCCAATGACCAGGCTGCCGG
>CAYXVN010000002.1:41008-50309 GCA_964468565.1 uncultured Oscillospiraceae bacterium
GGGGCGGCGGCTCCGGCTGGTCCTTTACATTGTGAAACAGGGCCTCATGGACCTGTTCCGCCCGGATGGTGCCCGTTGCCCCGGTGCTGCTGGTGGCATAGCCGTCCTGATCCGCCTCCAGTTCGGTTACCGTATAGACGGTGCCGGCGGGGAGGTCAGTCAGCAGAACGCTGCCGCCGTGTTTCAGGGTGAAATCAGCGCTCCCTCCGGTGAGATGGAGGCTGCCGAACTGTCCCTCCAGGGGGGAATTCAGAAGGATTTTAAAGTGGAAGGGTCGGTCCGGCTCCCCGGCGGTGCCGGAGACGGTTTTTCCAATGACCAGGCTGCCGGTGGGCAGGGGCGGCGGCTCCGGCTGGTCCTTTACATTGTGAAACAGGGCCTCATGGACCTGGTCTGCCCGGATGGTGCCCGTTGCCCCGGTGCTGCTGGTTACATATCCGTCCTGATCCGCGTCCAGCTCGGTCACCCTATAGCCCGTGCCGGCGGGGAGATCGCTCAGAAGAATGCGGTCCGCGTGCTTCAGGGTAAAGTCAGCTCTTCCCCCGGTCAGCTGAAGGGCGCCGAACTGACCCTCCAGGGGAGCATCCAGGGTCACGTTGAAGCGGAAGAGGCGCTCCGGCTCCCCGGCGGTGCCGGAGACGGTCTTTCCAATGGCCAGAGTGCCGGTGTGAACCGGGGGAGGAGAGACATCTCCCCTGTGCCGGTTATGGAACTCCACGGATATGACCTCATTGGCCAGGATGATGCCGGTGTCCCGGTTGCCGGTGGTCTCGTATCCGTCCTGATTGGCGTCCAGCTCCCTCACCCGGTAGGGGGTTCCTGCAGGGAGATTGGTCAGGAGAATGCTCTGTCTGTGTTTCAGGGAGAACTGGGCACTGCCTCCCGTGAGGTGCAGCTGCCCGAACTGACCGTCCAGTTCCGCCTCCAGGTCCACCTGAAATCGGAAGTCACGGGACTCGTCTGCGGTGGAGTTGAGCACGGTTTTGGAAATCTTAAGGGATCCGGTCTCCACGGGAGGCGCCAGAGTTTTGTTGGTGATGGTGCACACCGCAGTGATGTCCTCCTGAATCCTCCCGGTCTCACCGCGGAGGGTGGTTTCATATTCTTCAGGGGATACATCCAGGGCATGGACCGTATAGCTGAGATAGATGGGGATGCCGGAGGCGGTCTTCTGCTGCCCGTCTTTCAGGGTGAATTCCGCGTGACCGCCGGTGAACTGCATCTCACCGAACTGACCGGAGATATCATCATGACCCGGGTGCTGGGTGAGGTCAACGGAAAAACGAAACGCCCGGTCAGTGTCCGGACCGGGCCCGGTCACATGATTCTCAACCGTGAGATTTCCTGTCTTCTGTACGGCTTTGATGGTGACTTTGTAGTGGGTGCCCCGGGTAAAGTCGCAGTTTACGCTGGTGATGGAGTCAAACCGCTCAAAATCTGCAGGCTTTCCGTCAGCCTCCACCCTGACATAGGTGGTATAAAGCGTATTCAGCGCGTCCATGGGAGCGACGCTGACGGAGGCCCCTTCGGGCAGACCGGTTGCAGTTCTGGTCTCGTTATGGCCCAGGAAGAAGTCTGAGAAACCGGTCCTGAATTGCATCTCCCCGTAGCAGCTCTCCTCTGCGTCCTCATCAAACAGGTGGACCTGAACGCGGAAGGACTTTTTCTCGTTGATGGCTGTCCCCAGGATGAGCTGTTCCACGGTGAGGGTGCGGGAGGAGGGGGTGTCCTCCGGCAGGGTGCCGGGGGAGGGTTCTGCCCCTCTCCGGAGAGCCGCCCTGGCGGGGGCCGGGACTTTCGCCGTTGCAGCGGGTACTTCCGGGTTCCTGTCCGGAAGGGACCCGGGGAGGTTCCGGCCGGAACTGCAGGTGGCCACGAAGCTGGCGGTGATGACGTCCTCTTCCGGGACCACCCCGGTGCGGTTGGCGGAGACAAGGGTGAAGTCGGATTTTCCAGCTGCGGGGGTGGCCTCAATGGCATACGACACTCCGGAGGGTAGGCCGGTGAGGCTCAGGGTCTGGCCGTGGCGCAAGGTGACGGTGGCCGTGCCGTCGGTGAACACCCCATCCCCATACCTGCCGTTCACGTCCTGGTCGGACAGGGACACGCGAAAGTCTGGCGGCTGCTGCCCGCCCCCGGCAGGTCCCTGCATCTTCAGGGACAGGAGGACGGTTCCGGTTTTTTTCATGATTTCGGGCCGGGCTTTGCGGAAGGTCTCCTGTCTCAGGGTGTGGGGGAGAATCCTGCCGCAGATGGCTTCGGGAGATACTGCAGATCCCTCTGTGCCGGTGTCGGCCTGGCGGATTTCATAGGAGATCCCGGCGGGGAGCCCCAGTGCACAGCGGGCAGTTCCATCCTTCAGGGAGAACCGGGAGATCCCCTCCCGGAATTCCATCTCCCCGAACTGTCCGCTGATGTGGCGGTCGCTGAGGGTCAGGATGAGGGGAAGGGTGTCTTCTCCACTGGCAGCAGACGGATCCACGGTGACCACAGAGACCCACAGGTCTCCGGTCTGCCGGGGTGAGAGGGTGTCGGGAACTGCGGAGAAATCGGACGTGCACTCCGGAGAGGCATCGGCTGCCCGGGTTCCCTCGGGGAGGACACCGCCCGGGCAGGGGGCGGAAGTGATGACGGAGGTCAGGGCGGAAGGGCCGGACTGGGGCAGTGTGGGGTTCTGCACTCCCGGAGGGGAGCTGCATGCCAGGGTGCCGGGGCTGGAGAGGGAGACAGCAAGCCAGAGGAGGACAGAGAGGATTACCATCAGGCCAGGCTTCAGATTGCTGCTCTCCACGCGGGAGGGTCGGAAACGCGACTTGAATTTATCCATGATGTTTTATCCCTTCATTTTCATCTTACAGGCCAGAGAGACTCGGTAGGTGCAGCGTACTCATGATTTGGAGGCGGCGCCAATTTTCAGATGATGAACTGGTCTTGCGGAGGGGTGTACCGGGCACAGGCAGGGGGGCAATCATCCTGGTGTCGTTGGTTTAGGGGGAACGTGGGTCTTGTGTCTGGGCAGGGCAGAATGGCTGAGGGCCATGGAGCGGATCGGCCGGATCAGAGTGAAACGGGGGAATCCTGCCCCGGATGGCATGGGCGTATGGCAGCATCAGAGAAAACTGTGCCTGGTACGCTGGGGAGCGGTATTCAGAAGGAGACCCCCTGCTCCACCCGGGAGGGAGGAGCGGACGAAGAGATCAGCTGCTGAGGATGGGGTGGTGGTCATCCCAATGGGCCGGCTGACCACCGGATCTGGTTTGGCCTGGGGAGGGGAAGGTGCTGCAGGACATCGGGTCTGGTCCCGGCAGGTTCTCCTTCCCCCGTTGCAGGGGTGCCGGTTTGGGTCCGGCGCCGGAGAATGCGGGGGATAGGGGGTTGCGGTGCGCCACAGAAGCAGAGGGAAAAGGGTTGAGGTGCGGTGATGCGGATCGGGCCGTCTCATTCTCCTGGGGGTGAACGGTGCGTTCCGGAACGGTGCCCGCAGTGTGTTCAGGCTGTACCGGAGGACAATCTGCCTGAGAACGCTGTCCGAAGCACCTTGGATGGGGTGGACATTGCCTCTCCCGGCTGCAGGACCTGTTCCTCCCGAATATCCCTGGCAGGACCGGGCCTGCTGAGGAAACTGGGGGGCATAAGGCTTAAAACCTGTCCGGTTTCGCTCTTTTGGAAATCGAGGGATAAAAATGAATGCAGCGGATAGCCAAACAGTCACCCGGATATCCGGAATCATCCGGAATCCAGTTTAACGGAAGGGGCGGGAAGCTGCAGGCTTCATGGGCGAAATCGGGTACAGAGTAAGGTATCAGGGCCGGAATGCTTTGGGAAAAGACGAAGACACCGGGTGGCGACCTGATTCTTCCAAAGCAGGTCAGATCAGTGGGGATGGAGAGGCAGCACGCCGGCGGAGGCCCTGAGGGGCACTGCCGCACAGGACAGAAAGAATCTGCCTCTCTTCCTGGAAAAGTTCTATCAGCTCTCCCTGGACTGGAGAAGTGCGAGGAGATGGCGGGATCTGCTTCTGGGCGCTGCAGCAGGTGCCAGGTGCTGGGATAGGAATTTCAGAAATTTCGCGGGAATCTGCTGTTTCGGAGGAGGGTGCGGATGGTACCCGGTGCCATGGAGGTGGGGCGCGGAATCCCGGGCATTAGGCAAATATGGGGGTTACGGGACAGTATCCGGGGAGGCTGATATCTGCTATTTTAGCACAGCCTGACGAACCGGTCAAATTGCACCGGTTGAGGTGTATATATATCATATAATTTCCTTCGGATTCTCCAAGTGACAGAGAAAAGTGTGGCAAAATAAAATAAAATTAATTTGTCCCGAGAGGCCCTCCGGATGGCAGATTTCCACGCTGAAGGATCCCCCTCCCAGAAAGAGAGGCTGAAAGCCATGAAATGGAGAGAAAAGAGGGAAAAATCTGCACAATCGGATGTGGGTCTGATTGAAACAGTAAAACGAAAAATGGACAATTTTCAGCATGTGCGATGATTGCGGTGATAAGGTGGTTGCCGGAGGGGGATGACCTGCCTCCAGGCGGTCTGGGAAGAATGCCCCGGGAGAGGTGAATGGAGGGGGTAGGGGGCGGAGGGAGTGGCGAATTACAAATACTATATCATACCGGACATGAATTTCTGCATTGTTATGCACTATAAACCGGGGGATTCTGCAGCTTTCGCGAGACCTGGGGAAAGATGACGAAATTTATCAAATATGCGCATCTGATTTTGTGTGAAATGACGAGATTCTTATTGGTTCCGGGGCCGAAATCGCTGCGGGAGGGGACGGAAGGGGACTGTGAGAAACTGTACAGGGATTCATAGAGAAACTCTACCGGATGGGTCTGCCGGGAGGGTGGAAGATGCGAGCAGGGAAGCCCCAGGGCCGGTCGCCGGGATGGACCGTGGCCCCCTCCGGGGGAATCCCGTCCTGGGGGAGATGAGGCAGAGGGGATCTGCTCCCGGCAGGACAGGGGCAGGTCCCCAGCCGGAGACACGGAGACATGCCACTCCGGGAGACCGGGACGGGAGGTCTTTCACCCCTGTTGCGGGGCATTTGGGGGGAGGCAGGCCGGTGGGAGGGCTCCTCTGCCGGTCGGGGGCGTGGTAAAGCAAAAAACAGGTTGACAGGGGGCAGGTGGGGCGGTATAATTACCCAGAAAACCTACTGTTTTGGTGGGTAAGGAGGCGACCTGCGTGAATGTGATCTTTATCTCGCCCCATTTTCCAAGCCATTTTTACCAGTTCTGCGCCCGCCTGAAGGAGCGGGGGGTCACCGTACTGGGGATCGGGGACTGCCCCTGGGAGGGAATCGGTCCTCAGTGCCGGGGGGCGCTGACGGATTACCGCTTCGTGCCCAGTCTGCAGGACTATGACGCGGTTTACCGGACTGCGGCGGAGTTCATCTTCCGCTACGGCCGTATTGACTTTGTGGAGAGTCAGAACGAATACTGGCTGGAGCTGGATGCCAGGCTCCGCACCGATTTCCACATCACCAGCGGCCCCGGGCTGGAGGACATGATGGCCATGAACCGCAAGTCCAGGATGAAGGAGGCCTACCGGCGGGCGGGAATCCCCACCGCCCGGTGGATTCTGCCCGGGTCCCTGGAGGAGGCGGACCGCTTTGCCCGGGAGGTGGGCTGGCCGGTGATCGTGAAGCCGGACCACGGCGTGGGAGCCGCCAGCACCTACCGGCTCCAGAACGGGGAGCAGCTGGGGGAGTTCTGGGCCCGGAAGGATCCCGGGGTGCCCTTCATTGAGGAGGAGTGCGTCCCCGGGCATGTGGAGACCTTTGACGGCATCACGGACAGCAGACGCAATGTGCTGTTTGCCGCCAGCCAGTGTCTCCCGGTGAGCCTGATGGACGCGGTGAACCGGGATGAGGATGTGGTCAGCTACTGCCAGGCCCCGGACGCCGCCCTGTGGGAGGCGGGAACAAAACTGCTTCGGGAGTTTGATACCCGCAACCGCTTCTTCCACTTCGAGTTCTTCCGGCTGGACCGGGACCGGGCCGGACTGGGCCGCAGGGGTGATCTTGTGGGGCTGGAGGTCAACATGAGGGCTCCGGGGGGCCGCATCCCGGACAAGATGAACTATGCCTACGACACGGATGTGTACACCATCTGGGCGGACAGCCTCATCTATGACCGCTGCTTCATGAACAGCACCTTCCGCCACTACATCACCCACGTGGGGCGCAAGGACTCCATCTCCTATGCCCACACTCCGGAGGAGATCCGGGACAGGCTGGGAGGGCGTATCATCCAGGAGATGGAGGTGGATCCGGCTCTGGCCGGGGAGATGGGCAATCACGCCTATCTTCTGCGCGCGGACACCCTGGAGGAGCGGGAGGAGCAGGTGCGCCTCATTCTGGCCAGGGGGGAGACCCCATGAGGCGGCAGGCCGTGAGCCGGCACAGCAGCTGGCTGGACCGGGACATGCACATGCTGGTCTACGGGCAGGAGGGCACGCCGGTGCTGGCCTTCCCCTGTCAGGACGGGATGTGCGACAACTGGGAGAGTTTTCAGATGCAGGACACGCTGGCGGACTTCCTGGAGAGCGGGGCCATTCAGCTGTTCTGCGTGGATACCGCAGACCGGGAGAGCTGGTCGGACAGGCAGGGTGACAGGAGCCGCCGGGCCCGGAATCAGGAGGCCTACTACCATTATATTGTGGATGAGGCGCTGCCCCTTATCCGGGAGATGAACGGTACCGGGAGACTTCCCCTGGCCACCGGGTTCAGCCTGGGGGCAAGTCACGCCGCCATCGTCTTCTTCCGCCGTCCGGATCTCTTCGGGGGCATGCTGGGCTGCTCCGGATGCTACGACACGGCCCACTTCTGGGACGGCTGGTGTGACAGCACCCTCTACGACAACTCGCCGGTACACTTCCTGGCCAACATGCCGGCGGACCACCCCTACATCGCCCTCTACAACCGCAGAAAGATCGCCATCTGTGTGGGCCAGGGCAGATGGGAGAACGAGGGGCGCCGTACGGCGGCACTGCTGCGGGACATCTTCCGGGAGAAGGGCATCCGCGGCTGGGTGGATTTCTGGGGCTATGATGTGGACCACGACTGGCCATGGTGGAGGAAGGAGATCCGCTATTTTCTTCCCTGGCTGCTGGAAGGGGACGGGTGAACACAATGCTGCATGTTGAGAATGAGACGGTGCGCGCTCACCTGCTGGAGGGCCTGTTCGGCCTGGAGAAGGAGAGCCTGCGGGTGACTCCGGAGGGGCATATGGCCCACACCCCGGATCCCTTTTCCGGGAACGGTCACATTGTCCGGGACTTCTGTGAGAACCAGACGGAGATCAACACCCCGGCTCTGCCCTCCCCGGAGGCGGCGGTGGAGAGCCTGTGGAATTACACCCGGGACATCCATCAGACTCTTGCGGCCCTTCCGGAGCGGGAACTGCTGTGGCCCTTCTCCAATCCGCCCTATGTGCACAACGAGGCGGACATTCCCATCGCCCGCTTCACCGGAGCCGAGGCGGGCAGAACCGCCTACCGGGAGTACCTCTCCGACCGCTACGGGCGCTACCGGATGACCCTGTCGGGCATCCATGTGAACTACTCCTTCGGGGAGGAACTGCTGCGGGCGGACTTTGCCCTCAGCGGGGAGCAGGACTTTCAGACCTACAAGAACCGGCTCTATGTCACCCTGGGGGAGCGGGCGGCGGCCTACGGCTGGATCATGACCGCCGTCACTGCGGCCAGCCCCCTGCTGGACGCCAGCTTTGTGGAGAAGGGGCGCTGCGACGGCACCACCTTTACCGGAATGGCCTCCATCCGCTGCAGCGAACTGGGATACTGGAACTATTTCACCCCCATCCTGGATTACCGGGATCACCGGGCCTACGCCAGGAGCATCCGCACCTATGTGGATGAGGGCCTGCTGGCGGCCCCCAGTGAGCTCTACTACCCCATCCGCCTGAAGCCCCGGGGAAAGAACTCCCTGGAGCGGCTCAGTGAGGAGGGGGTGGACCACATCGAGCTGCGCATGGTGGACCTCAACCCCCTGAGACGGGAGGGGATCGAGATCCGGGACCTGAAGTTTGCCCAGCTGCTGCTGGTCTGGCTGGCGGGAACGCCCCGGCAGAGCTTTGCCAGCCGGGATCAGGTTCAGGCGGCCCAGAACTTCAAGAACGCGGCCCACTATGACCTGAAGACGGTGAAGATTCTGGTTCCGGACGGGGAGGTCTACTCGGTGGCGGATGCAGGCCACAAGGTGATCGGCTTCATGCGGGAATTCTACCGCGGCTTTTCCCAGGAGGTGCAGGATGTGCTGAATTTTGAGGAGGAAAAGTTCAGTGACCCGGAAAAACGCTATTCCTGGCAGATCCGGCGCCTGTTCGGGGACGGATTTGTGAAGAAAGGCCTGATGCTCGCAGAGATGAGGCAGAAGGAGGCCCTCCATGTGTGAACTGCTGGGATTCTCCGGTCCGGACAGCATCCAGGCCAACAGCTTTCTTCGGGAGTTCTTCAGTCACAGTGTCCGCCATCCCAACGGATGGGGTCTGGCCGTCTTCTATGGAAATGCGGTCAGCCTGGAGAAGGAGCCGGTGTGCGCCAGCCAGAGTTCCTACCTTCGGGAGCGGCTGCGCCACCCCTTCCGGGTGCGCAACATGCTGGCCCACATCCGCCTGGCCACCCGGGGGAACATGGACTACGAGAACTGTCACCCCTTTGTGAGGCGGGACAACCGGGGACGGGCCTGGACCCTGATCCACAACGGCACCATCTTCGACTGCCCCATGCTCAGCGGTTATCTGTACGTGCAGGAGGGGCAGACGGACAGTGAGCGCATTCTCTGCTGCATCGTGGACCGGATGGACCGGGCCCAGGAGGCAGTGGGCCGCAGCCTGTCGGCGGAGGAGCGGTTCCGGCTGGTGGACGAGACGATCCGGGAGATTGCCCCCCACAACAAGCTGAATCTCATCCTCTACGATGGGGAACTGATGTACGTCCACACCAACTACGCGGACTCCCTCTACTGGCGCCGCATGGGACGCACTGCCATGTTTGCAACGGTTCCGCTGGACCGGAGCAGATGGGAGCCGGTGCCCTTCACCACTGTGCTGGCGTATCAGGAGGGCAGAGAAGTATTCCGGGGCGTCTGCCACGGAGAGGAGTACCGGGACAATCCGGAGGATATGCGGCTGCTCTTTACGGATTACGCCGCACTCTGACCGGCTGCCGGTCCCCTCAATCCCCGGGTTCAGGCAACCCCCGCAGAGAGAACAGAACTCTGCGGGGGTTGCCGCCTGTAGCCAGGACCTCCGGGCATGGACCGCCCGGGA
>CAYXVN010000003.1:0-47482 GCA_964468565.1 uncultured Oscillospiraceae bacterium
GCGTCCGCCTCACACGCGGAAGGTCACAGATTCGAGTTCTGTTGTCTCCACCACAAGCCGTCAAACCCTTCGGTTTGACGGCTTTTCCTATGATCCCTCCCTGCTGCCCCTGCCCCTCTTTCCGGACTTCAGGCCGGAAAAACCCCTGGGACGGCAGGAATCGCTTCAGGAGGTCCGCATGGTATCCAAATTGCCCCCCAACCTGGACCAGGAGCAGATCAACCGACAGATCCGGGCCTGGATCCTGCATGAGAACTTTTCCTCCGCCGCCGAGGCGCTGCGGTCTCTCCCCCTGCAGCGGCGCAGCAGTGACATCATCTATTCCTTTGTCTACGGCGCCCTGGATCACCTGGCCTTTCTGTTTCAGAGCGGAAACATCGGACCCAACGGAACCCTCACCGGTCCCAACCAGAACATGCTGGCAGATGCGCTGGATCTGCTGGAGTCCATCCGCTTCCGGGATCAGGAGGACCCGACCTGGAACTGCTGTATGGGCATGATCCTCGCCTCCATGTGCAGCGAGGGGGACGCCATTGTCTATTTTCAGCGCTGCCTCCAGGGCAATCCCGGAGACGGGGATGCCTCAGCGTATCTGGAGTCCTGCATTCAGATGCTGTCCATGCCCGACTACCCCGGCTCCTTCCGGAGCATGGTCCAGGCCTGCTGGGAGGCCTTCCGCCAGGAGGAGCCACATCTGCGGGAACTGATGTCCGGCATGGGCCGGCTGCTTCCGGAGGGAGAACTGACCCATAAGACGGGAGGCATTCTGCAGATCTGCTTTGACCCCGTCACCTACCAGATCGGGCATTCGGAAGAGGGCTATATTCTCACTCTGGGGCTGGATGCCCAGGAGTTCATGATCCCCTGCATCGAGTACTTCCGTCGCTGCGCTCCGAAGGAGGTTCTGGCCCACTGGTCCATCCGCACCGGCCTGCCGGGAACCGGCCGCTATCAGATGCCCATCGGAGGCCTGCTGGTGAAGGAAAGTCAGCTGCTGGTGCACCTGGAGCCCCAAAAGGGGACCTACCCCCTCCTGCTGGTATACTCCCCCCGGCTCACCGCGCTGCTCTCCCGCATCAGCCCGGAACTGGACCCCATGGAGATCGTCTCCCTCTTCTTCAGCCGGGTTCTGGGGGATATCCCCACCCTCTGTCTCCTGGACTCCATCCGCTACCTGGACAGGACCGACCTGCCCTCTGACGCCTTCATCCCCCTCAACCGGCTCCCCGTCCGGCTGAAGAAACTGGGTCTTGCCTTTCCCAAAACCCCGGCCAGGTTTCTCCAGAGCCGTCTTCTCTCCTACACCCGTACCCCGGATTCCGGTGCGGATGCGCCGCCCCGGGCGGACATCACCCACGGAGAGACCCAGTACCCCTCCCTGCTGCAGGACTATGAAAGCGGCCGTTCCCATGCCTTCAACTTCTGCCACCACAACAGCATCGCCCTGGGATACTTCTACTGGCCCATCGGGAGCTACTCCGGAGAGGCGGAACAGGAGGACGCCCTGGCGCGCTTCCGCCGCTCCCTGGAGGACGCCATCTCTGCTTCTGCCGGCGATGACGCCTTTACGGTGATCGGGTGGGCCGTCGGACTCCGCTATGCCTACCTGGACTTCTTTGCCTGGGATTTCAACGCCGTGCTGGATGCCGTGAAGAAATTTCTGCGCACCGCCTTCCTGTCCGGCTTCTGGTATCACGGCTTCCGTCAGGATCTGGACTCCGTCTCCCTCGGCGTGCGCCCCTCCGATGTCCGTTCCCCCTCCCCGGCACACCCCCGGAAGGGGGAGAGGGGGACCGCAAAGCCCCGGCACCGGAACAACATCATCCCTCTCTTCGGCGGCAGTCCCAGCTCTCCCGGAGGGACGGACCGGCACTGAGCTCCCCCTCTCCCTCCGTCTCCCGTCACCTGCAAATTCTGTCCCCCTGCGGTACGGCTGCTGCTCCCGCCTCCGGGCAGGGGCAGCGTCTGCCGGCCAAATCAAGCGAAAACGAGGAATTTTTCACATGGCATCTATTGATTTCAACACCAAGCAGGGCTTCATCAGCGATATGGACGGCGTCATCTACCACGGCAACCGGGTCCTTCCCGGCGCAGCGGAATTCATTCACTGGCTTCAGGAGGAGAAGAAGGACTACCTCTTTCTCACCAACAACAGTGGCCAGACGCCGCGGGAGCTGCATCAGAAGCTGAAACGCCTGGGACTGGATGTGCCGGAGGAGCACTTCTACACCAGTGCCCTCGCCACCGCCGCCTTTCTGGCGGATCAGGCCCCCGGCTGCTCCGTCTACGCCATCGGCGATCCCGGCCTGCTCAACGCCCTCTACGACGCCGGACTCACCATGAACGATGTGAATCCGGATTACGTGGTCCTGGGAGAGGGCCGGACCTACTCCCTGGACACCCTCACCAAGGCCACCAACCTGGTCATGGCCGGTGCCCGCCTGATCGGGGCCAACTCGGACAACAACGGCCCCATCGAAAACGGCATTGCCCCCGCCTGCCGGGCTCTGGTGGCCCCCATCGAAATTGCCACCGGCAAGACTGCCTACTTCTGCGGCAAGCCCAATCCCCTGATGATGCGTACCGGCCTGCGCCTGCTGGGCTGCCACTCCGAGGATGCGGTCATGATCGGCGACCGCATGGACACGGATATCATCTCCGGCCTGGAGAGCGGCATGTCCACGGTTCTGGTGCTCTCCGGTGTCTCCACCCTGGAGTCCATCAGCACCTACGCCTACCGGCCCTGTGTGATTCTCAACGGTGTGGGAGACATCCCCCGCCTGGCAGCTGAAACGGCCAGGGCCTGACATGCCTGTGGCCCCGCTTCTCCTTTGTCCCGTCTGACGGGTGAGTGCGTTTTTGTGCTCATCCGTCTTTTTCACCCGAAGGGGAAGTTTCGGAGCGGGTGGGCTGCCAGAGCGCCGTCCACAGACTCCGGGTCCTCCGGAGCGCACAGAAATCCCCGGGCACCAGAACCGGCGGAGCTCACAGAACCATCAGCAGCGTCCCGGCGGCAATGAGGATGCAGCCCGCCAGTGATTTGGGCGTGATCTTCTCGTGGAGAAAGACCGCCGCCAGGATCACTGTGATCACCACACTCAGCTTGTCGATGGGCGCCACCCGGGAGGCCTCTCCCATCTGCAGGGCCCGGTAATAACACAGCCAGGAGGCCCCTGTGGCCAGGCCGGAGAGAATCAGGAAGAGCCAGCTTCTGCGGCTGATGGTGGCCACACCTCCCGCTCCATGGGTGAGAAAGACCATGCCCCAGGCCATCAGCAGTACCACACCGGTGCGGATGGCGGTGGCCAGGTTGGATTCCACCCCCTCGATGCCCACTTTTGCCAGAATGGAGGTCAGGGCCGCAAAGACTGCCGACAGCAGCGCAAAGACCGCCCACATGACACTCACTTCCTTTCCATTTGATCATGAAAATGACGCGCGAAAACCCGGGACCCGTCCCGGCAGAAATCCCACCCCACGGCTGTGTGAGAGCAGATTCCCATATCTGGAACCGAACTGCTGTACCCGGGCATGACATGAAGCGGTTTCGCCCACCAGACGTCCGGCCCAGAAGCGGGGTGAATATGTCCGGTGCCACCAACGCCCTGTCCGGCCACTCCCTGCACCCCACCGGGAGGAAACCCTGCCCCTGCGCATCCCCAGCCGGAAGCTTCTGCCGCCTGGCAGAACCTGCAGCTGCGATGACCCCCCAGTCTGGGCAGAACCGGCTTATGCCAGAGAGGCCCTGGCCCTGCGGGACAGCCGGATCGGGGAACTGTTTCAGTCTGCGGCGCTAAGGCGATGCGGTTCCCCCCGGAACTCATCTCCGCCGCTGCAGGCTCTCCTGCAGCCACCGGGGAACCTGTTCCTCTCCAGATTCGCCTTCCGGTCTCTGCTCCCCCGGGTCCCGTTCCGGAATGAGTCCGGTTCGTACTGTTCTGCAGGTCCAATTTTCCGGATGAGCGTTTTTTACCCGAAAGGGCAAAATATTACCCTTGTAATCCCCGGGCATCTGCGCTACGATAACAGGAACTTCACAACCTGCGGGAGGATTCACCACTCCCCCCGGAGGCAGAATCTGCCTCCGTCTCTCATCTGCAGGCCCTGCCTGCCAAACTCCAGGAGGTTCCCAAATGCTGAAAGCCATTGTCTGTTTTCTTGCGGGCATGGGCGCCGGTCTCGGCACCGGGTTTGCCGGCATGAGCGCCGCAGCCGTCATCAGTCCCATGCTCATCACCTTCCTCCACGTCCCTGCCTACCAGGCAGTGGGCATTGCCCTTGCCAGTGATGTGCTCGCCAGTGCCATCAGTGCCTACACCTACGGAAAGAACAAAAACCTGGACATCCGCAACGGAATCGTCATGATGGTGGCGGTTCTGCTGTTCACCATGGTGGGCAGCTGGGTTGCCAGCCTGCTCCCCAACGCCACCATGGGCAGTTTCTCGGTCTTCATGACCCTGCTCCTGGGCATCCGCTTCATCGTGAGACCCATCATGACCACCAAAGAGAGCATGGCGGCGGTGGACCCCCGCAAGCGCTTTTTCCAGGCCGCCCTGGGCGGCAGTCTGGTGGGCTTCATCTGCGGATTCATCGGAGCCGGCGGCGGCATGATGATGCTTCTCCTTCTCACCAGCATCCTGGGCTACGAGCTGAAAACCGCCGTGGGCACCAGCGTCTTCGTCATGACCTTCACCGCCCTCACCGGAGCCGTCAGCCACATGGTGATCGGGGGCATTCCGGACCTCACCTGCCTGGTCCTGTGTATCCTCTCCACCCTGCTCTGGGCCCGGATTGCCGCCCTCTTCGCCAACCGGGCAAGTCCCATCGTCCTCAACCGGGCCGTGGGAGTGGTCCTCACCGTGCTGGGCGTGGTCATCCTGGCGGTGAATCTTTTCACCTGAAGGCCCGGTCTCCCCTCACAGGATTCCTCCATGCAAAGCACCCCCGAAGAAGGGCCCTTCCGGCTCTCCTCCGGGGGTTTTGGCTTCCTGTCCACAGACGCTCCCGGACTCCAGCCAGGGGAACTGGAGAAACACCGGTTTCCGGTCTCAGATACTCTCCCCCACCAGGGGAACGATGGGAGAAAAGATCTGCTTCTCCTCCGGCCAGCGGCTGTAGATCAGTGCGTCCAGCAGCACTTCGATGCTCTCTCTCCCCTGCTGCTCCAGCCCGCTGTCCAGCGTCAGGGTAACCAGTCCCTCCTGCAGAAGGGACCGAATCTCCGGATAGCACTCAAAGCAGATCACCCTGATTCCCCGGCGGCCGGACTGCCGCAGTACCTCACAGGCGGCGGGCACACAGCCGCAGGTGATGAAAAGCCCCGCCAGTTCCGGCTCCCGCTCCAGCAGAGCGCGGACCACATCCTCCATGACAGCAGGGTCCTCCTGGCAGTAGAGACTGGGCAGCACCTGGACTGCAGGGTAGTATCTGCCCAGAAGAGCGCGGAACCCGTCCTCCCGGGTGCCAAAGGGGTAGCAGCGGGTTTCAGGCGCACTGTTGGTCACCACAGCCACCCTGCCCCTGCCCTGGAGGAACTCCCCCAAAAAGCGCGCCGCCACCTCCCCGGCCTTAAATCCGTTCTGTCCCACATAGCACATCCGGTGGGATCCACCATCATCGAGATTGACGGTGACCACCGGAATCCCCTCCTCCTGGCAGCGGTCAATCTCCTCGGTGACCGCCGGGTGGTGAATGGGACTGAGCACAATCCCGTCCACCTGCTGCTCCCGGCAGTGCCTCAGCTGCCGCACCTGTTCCCGGGCATCCACATAGGCAGTCACCTGCCAGTCCATCTGAATCTGAAAGGCACGGAAATTCTCCAGTCCCGCCTCCACGCCTCTGCGCAGGTAAGGACGGGCATCCACCGCCACCAGGAGCACCGCAATCTTCAGTTCCCGGTTCTGCATCTGCAGGGCCTTGCCGATGGGATTCACCTCGTAGTGATACTCCTCCAGAAGGCCACGGATTCTCTCCCGCACCTCGTCACTGACACCGGGCCGGTTATGAATCACCTTGTCCACCGTTCCTCTGTGAACCCCGGCCATCTCCGCAATCTGCTTGATTGTCACCCGCATGTCCTCTGACCCCCTCGGATCAGTATTTCTGTAAGTCTACTCCCAGATTCCCCCGATTGCAAGTGGGCTGCATCAAAAGACCGCCGGCCCCTGCGCCAGGCGCAGAAACCGGCGGCTGAAAGCCGTGACCTCAACTGTTGTGAAACCGGATCTCTTTTCCGGGGCAGCACCCGCCCCCCCGGAACCGCACCACCCCCCTCAGCGGCTGATGGTGGCCTTCAGAGCGGCGATGGAGGTCTCCAGACCGGCCTCCACACTCATGGTCAGATCCTCCATCTCCAGGGAGACCCAGCCGTTGTAGCCGGTCATGCGCAGCACGGAGAAGAACTCCTTCCACCACTGCAGGTCATGACCGCAGCCCACCGCCACATAGTTCCAGGTACGCCGGGCACTGTCCTCCACAGGCAGGTTCTCCAGCAGCCCGTCCACATCGCTGTTGCCCCGCTCAATGCGGGCATCCTTTCCGTGGCAGTAAAACACCTTGCTGCCCAGGGCCCGAACTGCGGCAATGGGGTCCGCACCCTGAATCATCAGGTGAGAGGGATCCAGATTCATGCCCAGCACCTCCGAATCCTCTCCCACCACTTCCATCAGTTTCTTCATGGTGCGCACGTTGTGGACCAGGGCCCCGGGAAACTCCTCGATGGCGATCCGCTCCACCCCGCAGGCCCTGGCGTGGGCGCAGAACTCCTTCCACCATCCTGCGGCCACCTCCCACTGATACTTCACTCCCTCCGCCATGTAGTTGAAGCCCTGGTACTCCGGCCAGGAGACGGTGGAGACGAACCAGTTGGGGGTGGTGTCCCCCGGTGCCCCGGCGGGAAGACCGGACATGGTGACCACGGTCTTCACCCCCAGCATCCCGGCCAGGGTAACGGTGTCGTGCATGGTGCGGCTGTGCTCCCGGCCCATGGGGGTGTCGATCAGGGGATTGCCGGAACAGTTGAGGGCGGAGATCTCCAGACCCCGCCCGGCGATCTCCGCCTGGAAGGCCTCCCGGGCTCCCCGGTCCTGAATCAGCTTTGCGGCACTGGGAATGAAGGGACAGCCTCCCCAGCCGCCGGCGGTGAGTTCGATGCCGTCCAGGCCATAATCCCTGACCCGGTCCAGCATCTGTGCAAAGGGCATATTGCCGAACACATCGGTGCAGATGGATAATTTCATGATAGACTCCTCCTGCAGATCAGGAGGGCGCCCGGGTGAAACCCTCCCCGGACCGGTCCCCCTGCCCTGTTCCAATCTGTTTAAGCGCTCGTGCTCGTACCCGGATATCCCAGAGCGAGCACGTGCTCGTTAAGATCAGTATACCCCCTTTTCCTCTGCTGTCCACTGTGAGTTTCTCCAAACCTGGCCCCGCCGTTTTGTCAGATTCTCCAAAAGGCACGCGAACCGGCACACACAGCAAAACCGCGTGCCATTCCGGAGGATACCGTCCGTCTGTGTCCCCCCGGCAGGGGTCCGGTCCCTCCCCGCACCCGGCAGGGAGGGACCCCGGGAAATCCCCTCAGAGCAGGCCCAGACAGCACAGAGCCCGCCCGATCATCTCCCCGTGGTCAAAGGCCAGACCGCCATCCTCCAGTACCGTGACCCTGACCTGCTCCAGGGCGGGAGCCAGCCGCAGCCGCTCCACCGTCAGGCGGACAGAGAAGGACACGTCTGCCGCCTCAAAGCGGATTCTGGCCTCCCCGCCGGTGCGCTCCACCCGCAGGTCAAACCAGCGGGCATCTGCCGCATCGTCCGCCGCCTTCGCCTCCCCCGCCCGCTCCGGGGGGATGATGGCGGCAAAGGCGTGGGAGACCACCCAGGTCCGGGGATCCCGGCCCGGCCGGCTGAAGAAGCCCACCGGACCCAGGGGAAGCCCGGTAAGGCCGGTCTCCTCCTCCAGTTCCCGGGCGGCCGTCTCCTCCACCGACTCGTCGGGGTTGGCAAATCCGCCCGGCAGGGCCCAGCGGCCCAGGCAGGGATGCCCGCCCCGGCGGATCAGGAGCAGCCGCAGCCGCTCCCCCTCCGGGGCAAAGACGGCAACATCCGCCGTCAGTGAAGGTTTCTCATAATCCCCCGGCCGGTAGGCGGCCAGGTACTCCTCCTCCGTTCTGCCCTCTCTGTCCCGCAGTTGCTCTTCCATTTCCTTGCACTCCTTCCGTATTGGTTCCGGCCTCGCCGGTCTCCGGATCCTCCCCCTCTCCCTCCGGAGCACTCCCCGGAGGGACAGGTCCGCCGTGACCTGGGTCTGCCATCTGCTGCCCCGGGGGGGCGATCTGACCCCGGCTACGCGCCGGGAATCAGTTTCAGGGAGAAGGAAAAGTCCGTCTCGTCCAGGCGGTACTGCTTCAGCAGCCGGGGCCCGCAGCTCTCCGACCCGATGCCGTTCTGGGCGTAGTCCAGGCACAGCACCGTGCTGCCGCAGCGCTCCAGCTCGTAGTTGTGCCCCCTGCACGTCAGTTCCTCCTGGGTGTAGGGGGAGACGCTGAAGCTGAAGGGCCGTATCCCGGCGGCGGTCAGGCTCAATCCCCCTCCCCTCACCGTCACCCAGTCGCAGTCCAGATGGCTGCCGTTCTCCTGGGGGCGGAGATAGTCCTCATGCATCTGTGCCACTCCGGAGGAGAACTCTCCGTGCCAGCTGGCCCGGTGCTTGTCCCGGTAGCTCTCCCGGGGACCGTACCCGTACCACTGTACCTCATCCATCTCCTCCGGCAGAAAGAGCCGCAGGCCGAAGCGGGGCAGCTCGGGAAACTCTCCGTTGCGCCTCACCTGCATGTCCACCGAGATGGAGCCGTCTCCCCGGACGGTCCACAGGCTCTGGAGGTCCAGAAAGCGCTGCAGGGATACCGCCGACACCGACATGGTGCTGCGGATGCGGACCTCCCCGCCCTCCAGAGCCCACTTGGTCTCATAGGCCCGCACCATGGCCCGGTCATAGCCCGCCTGGGCCCAGCGCAGACGGATCTTGCGGTCGTTGTCCGTGGGGGCCCGCCACACGTTCAGCTCCATGGGCCGGTCCAGGAGGGAGCGGCCCTTTCGGACCAGGTTTTCAAAGAGTCCGGACGTCATGTTATAGACACAGCGGATGCCCGCGCCCCCGATCACCAGGCTGTCCCCCTCCTCCCGGACCTGCAGCAGCGGATACTCCCCTGCACCGTCCAGAAGTTCCACCGCCCGGCGGTTGCGGCTGTCCCGGTTGGCCAGGGGGATCTCATCAAAGCCCATCTCCTGATCCTCCGGGCACAGGGCCGTCTCCCGGCGGCGCAGCCACACCAGCTTCAGGAAGCAGCGCCCCCGCTCCGGCACCTCCACCTTCAGGGGCAGGACGGCCTCCTGGTGGGGGCGAATGGGACCCGGGTCCAGCTGTCCCCGGGCTGTCACGGTACCGTCGCAGGTGACCTGCCACCTCACCCTGGCGTACTCCCCCAGGGGGGTGAAGTCCAGATAGTTGTGCAGCCTCACCTCTCCCGCTTCCGCATCCCAGCCTGTCACCCGCCCCGGACGGTAGACGTTGCGGTACTCCAGAAGTCCGGTGTGCGCCCTCCGGTCCGGGAACACCAGACCATCCACACAGAAGTTGCCGTCGTGGGGAAACTCCCCGTGATCTCCCCCGTATCCGTACCTGGGCACTCCTGCCGGGGTCTGTCCCTGCCGGACGGCATGGTCACACCACTCCCAGACAAAGCCCCCGCAGGTGCCCGGGTGGGACTCCATCACCTGGAAGTAGTCCTCCAGGTCCCCGGGGCCGTTGCCCATGGAGTGGGCGTACTCGCACAGCAGGAGAGGTCTGGTGTGGTTCTCCTCCAGATAGGCTGCCATGCCGGGGAGATCCGGATACATGACGGAGTAGAGATCCAGGCGGGAGAAGTCGTACTTCCTGCGGGAACTGTGGTACCGGGCGCTCTCGTAGTGGGTGAGGCGGTCCGGATCGTACTGCTTTGTCCAGCGCAGGGCCTCCTCGAAACAGCAGCCGTAGGCGCTCTCATTGCCCATGGACCAGATCAGCACGCAGGGCCGGTTCTTCTCCCGCTCCACGCAGCGGCGGGTGCGGTCCAGGGTGGCCTCCAGAAAGGCCGGGTTGTCCGCAATCAGCTCGTTCCAGTGCTCCGCGTGGCTGTCCCAGCTGTCATTGTCCCGGCAGTACATCTCCGAGACCCCGTGGCTCTCGTTGTCCGCCTCGGCGATCACGTAGAACCCGTAGCGGTCACACAGCTGGTAGAACCAGGGGGAGTTGGGATAGTGGGAGGTGCGGATGGCGTTGAAGTTGTGCTGCTTCATCAGCTGCAGGTCCCGCCGGGCCTGCTCCATGGAGATCACCGGCCCTGTGACGGGATCCGAATCGTGACGGTTCACCCCCCGGAAACGGATGACCTGGCCGTTCAGCAGCACCTGCCGGTTTTCCGTGCGGATCTCCCGCAGCCCGATGCGGTCGGTGATCACCTCATTCTCCCCCTGCAGCACCAGGGTGTAGAGGCTGGGGGACTCCGCATTCCACAGCACCGGGTGGGAGATCTCCAGCACCGCCTCCTGCTGCCAGCGCCCGTCCCCCTCCAGATCCTGAAAGCTTCCCCGGGCAGCTTCCCGCCCCAGGGGATCCCGGATGGTGATGGCCACCGGCACCGGCCGGTCCAGAAAACAGGCCCGGATGCGCACCTGGGCCCGCTCCCCCTCCAGCTTTGTGGTGAGAAACCAGTCGAACAGGGCCTCCCGGGGACGGCTGAGCAGGTACACGTCCCGGAAGATGCCGCTCATGCGGAACTTGTCCTGATCCTCCAGGTAGCTGCCGTCACACCATTTCAGCACCAGAACCGCCAGGGTGTTCTCCCCCTCCTCCAGCCCGTCCGTCACCTCAAACTCGTTGGTGCCGTGGGACACCTGGCCGTAGCCCACATAGCTGCCGTTGAGCCAGACATAAAAGCAGGAGTCCACCCCCTCGAAGTTCAGAAAGACCCGGGGCGCCGCCGGATCTCTCCGGTAGGAAAAGGCCGTGACATAGGCTCCGCAGGGGTTGTCCACCGGGACATAGGGCGGGTCCACCGGAAAGGGATAGCGCAGGTTGGTGTACTGGGGCCGGTCGTAGCCCCAGGTCTGCCAGCAGCCCGGCACCGGGATGGAATCAAACCCCTCCAGGGATGCCCCCCTCTCCCAGAAGGAATCCTTCAGTCTTCGCAGGCTGGAGAGATAACGAAACCGCCACATTCCGTTCAGCAGCTGCATCCGGTCCGAGTTCTCCCGGTGCTCCTCCAGACTGTCCATCTCCCGGGAGGCCGGGATGTAGTAGGCCCGGTCCGGGAGGGTGTTCTCCCGAAGGACCTTCAGGTTTTCATGATGATGCGGTATGGCCATGGGAATCCGTCCTTTCTTCTCGTGGTATCCGTATTTTATCCCCGCCTTGGGCACCTCTGCCATGGGAAAAATCATCCGACATATGGAGTATTTCACCTTTCTTTCCGGATTCTCTTGATTTTTCCCGGAAAAATTGGCAGAATGGACCTGTTCAGCCGCAGGGCGGCCCATTCTGATCCGAAAAGGAGTGTCCCCCATGTATGTGAACTCCGGCTATCTCAACAACTCCAGAGTGGAGTTTCAGGACACAACCCGACCCCTGGTGGTGGGCAGCTGCGGAACCTGCCGCCTTTACACCCGATCCGTACTCCCCGCTCACCGCCCCAAAGGACGTGTGGACTACCAGCTGCTGTACATCGCGGCCGGCTCCGGCCATTTCTTTTTTGACGGCACCGAGCAGATCGTTGAGACGGGACACGTGGTTCTCTACCGCCCGGGGGAGGAACAGCGCTGCTGCTACTACGCCTCCGAACACCCCGAGATCTTCTGGGTGCATTTCACCGGCTACGACGTGAACAACATCCTGGAGCATTACGCCTTCACCCCGGAGAAGCGGGTCTACCGCACGGGCACCCTCCCCGAGTTCCGCTGGCTCTTCACCCGCATGATCCGGGAACTCCAGACCTGCCGTCCTCTCTTTGAGCAGCTGCTGGCCTCCCTGCTTAACGACCTCCTTCTGCTCATCTGCCGCCAGTGCAAATACCATGCCCAGAGCAGCAGTACGATTCAGAATGAAATTGAGGAGGCCGCCGCCTACTTCTATGACCACTACAACGAGAACATCAGCATCCAGAAATACGCCAACGCCCACCACATCAGCACAAACCACTTCATCCGCAGCTTCCGCCTCTTCCTGGGCGTCACCCCGGCCCGCTATCTGCTCACGCTGCGCATGACCAACGCCCAGTCTCTGCTGGAGGCCGAGCAGTACTCCATCAAGGAGATCGCCGCCATCGTGGGCTACCACGACCCCCTCTACTTCAGCCAGATGTTCCGCAAGGTCGTGGGGGTACCGCCCTCCGAGTACCGCCGTCAGATGCGGGAGCAGGAGCAGCAGGGGGAGACCTGAGCACCCCCGCTCTCCCCGGTTCCCTCCTTTTTCCTCCATGCCGGCAGGCAGGAACGCACTTCACCTGAAGCTGCGTTCCTGCCTGCTTTTTGCTCATGAAGTCTTTCTGCGCCAGACAATCCGGTAGGAGCCGGAGGGGGCCTGGGTCCGGCCCTCCCGGAAGGCGAGGGTATCTCCGTCCACAATTTCCTCCCCCTGGGGCAGCCGGATCTCCCCCCGGCTGCAGGGGGGAATCTCCACCTGCAGCACCACCTGCTCCCCCTGCTGCTCCCAGCGGATGCGGATGGGCCCCCGGGGACTGAGGAACTTCACCTCCGCCCAGGTGAGACCCCCGCCGATACGGGGGGCAATGACAAAGCGCTCAAAGCCCGGATGGGCCTCATCCCGCTCCAGGCCCCCCACCGTGCTCACCAGCCACTCCCCGATGGAGCCGTAGGCATAGTGGTTGAAGGAGTTCATGTCCGCACTCCACATGGTCCCGTCCGGCTTCTGCCCGTCCCAGTGCTCCCAGATGGTGGTGGCGCCCCGCTTCACCTGGTACAGCCAGCCGGGCCAGTCCTCCCGCAGCACCAGGTCATAGGCCTCCTCCAGGCAGCCGTTCTCACTGAGAACTCCCGCCAGAGGGGGAGTGCCCAGAAACCCGGTGGTCAGGTGGCCTGCCTCCTCCAGCAGCTGCTTCAGACGCCCGGCCAGACCCGGCCGCAGCGGCTGGGGCACCAGGCCGTAGGCCAGAGCCAGCACATGGGCCGTCTGGGTCTGTATGGTCAGACTTCCCTGCCGGTCCACATACCGCCGGCAGAAGTCCTGCCGCAGTGCCCCGGCCTTTTCTTCCAGGGCCCGCCCCTCCTCCTCTCTGCCGATGGCCTTCAGCATGGAGGCCACCAGGGCGGTGGAGTGGCAGTACCAGGCGGCGCAGCAGTAGGAATCCGGTGTCGCCCCCTTGTAGCTTCCCGGCTCCGCATCCAGGGCCAGCCAGTCCCCGAACTGGTCTCCCGCCTCCACCTGGCAGCCCTGGGCGTGGGCATCCAGATAGGAGAGCCAGGAGAGCATGGAGGGCATCTGCCGGCGCAGCACCTCCGTATCCCCGTAGACCTGCCAGAGGGTCCAGGGGACCACCACTGCCGCATCTCCCCAGCCGGAGGCCCCGCCCTGAAAGGCGTTCCCGTCCAGCAGCTGGTCCTCCCCCACATGTCCGGTGAGGATGTCCGGCACCACATGGGGCACCGAGCCGTCCCCGTTCTGATCCGCCGCCAGGTCCCCCAGCCATTTGCGCAGGAAGGCGTCCGTGTTCATCAGGAAGGTGGCGGTGGGGGCAAAGGCCTGAATGTCACCCAGCCAGCCCAGGCGCTCATCCCGCTGGGGACAGTCGGTGGGAATGTCCAGGAAGTTGTCCTTCATGCTCCAGCGGATGTTCTCCCACAGCCGGTTCAGCAGGGGATTGGAGCAGGAAAACCAGCCGGTCTCCTCCAGATCCGAGTGGACCACGCAGGCGGTGAAGCACTGGGGCCGGAGTTCCCCGGGGAAGGAGATCACCCGGGCATAGCGGAAGCCCTGGAAGGTGAACCAGGGGCGGCAGACCTCCCGGCCCTCGCCCCGGCAGATGTGCCGCAGGGTCTGGCGGGCCCCCCGGAGATTCTCCGTGTACACATTGCCCTCCCGGTCCAGGGCCTCAAAGAACTGCAGCTCCAGTTCCTGGCCGGGGCGGCAGCCCTCCAGCACGGTCTCACACCAGCCGGTGAGATTCTGGCCGAAGTCCAGCACCCTATCCCCCTGGGGGGTCCGGAACATGGCCTGTACCGGGATGCGCTCCATCACCCGCACCGGGGGCCCCTCCTGGGGAATCAGGGCGGAGAAATCCCCCTCCACCTTCCGCACGGGGGTCCAGGCCCGGTCGTCGAAGCCCGGGCTGGCCCAGCCGGGCTGTTCCAGGCGGCCATCCCACACCTCCCCGTCGTAGATCTCGGAGAAGACCACCGGACCGGGGCTGCCCTTCCACTTCCCGTCCGACCCGATCCGCTCCTCCCTGCCGTCCCGGTAGCGGAGGATGATCTGGCCGGCGAAGGCGGTGCAGGTTCCGTAGTGATTGCGCTGGTGCTTAAAGCCCATGACTCCCTTGTACCAGCCTGCCCCCAGCATGACCCCGATGGCGTTCTCCCCCGGATGCAGCAGGGCGGTCACATCAAAGGTCTGGAACTGCAGTCTGTGGCGGTAGGAAGTCCAGCCCGGCATCATCTCATCCCGGCACACCCGCTGTCCGTTCAGGAAGGGATGGTAGAGCCCGTGGGCCGTAGACACCAGCCAGGCCTCCTTCAGGGGCCCGGTGACGGAGAAGGTCCTCCTCAGCAGGGTGCCGTAACTCTTCCCCCGGTCCTCCTCCGGCTCTGCGGAGATGAAGTCCCCCTGCCAGGTTCCGGGGGCCAGGGTCAGGGTCAGGGGGATCTCCGCCCAGGGGCTCTCCTCCCCCGCCGCCCGGACCCGGAGCCGCAGCCGCAGATGCACGGGTCCCGGTCCCGGATCCGGAAGGGGCACCGGCACCCCTGTGCAGCGGGTCTCCGGCATCCAGCCGCTGTCCTGGGCCGGGATGTCCCCGTCCCCTTTCAGAACCTGAATCCGGATCTGTTCCTGCCGCACATCCCGGCGGTCCGACTCCAGGAACCAGCCAAGCTCCAGCGGGGGCCGCAGCCCCCCGGGCTCCCGGAGGCCGTTGACCGTGAGATGAGAAATGGTAACCATGGGAAACGCCTCGCTTTCCGCTCCGGCGGCCTCGGCCGCCTGTGCGGGCTATTATACCAGAAGGAGAGGCGCTGTGCAATCGAAAGGGAAAGCAGTCGGAAAACGGAAAGCACAGGTCGGAAAAAGGATATCGCCCTCCCGGCCCCGGACCTATAATGGGAACATCGGTTCCCGATTTCAGGAGAGAAGGGTGAGCCATGAGTGAGTACATCGTCTCCACCACCGGCGGCAAAGTACGGGGCTGCCTGCGGGACGGCCTGGTGGAGTACCTGGGCATTCCCTACGCCCAGCCTCCGGTGGGAGAGCTGCGCTTCAGGCGCTCCCGGCCGGTGACCCCCTGGGAGGGGATCCGGGACGCCCTGGCATACGGCCCCGAGTCGGTTCAGCTGGACGAGGGCCGGCTGAAGGGCAGCGAGGACTGTCTGACCATCAACATCCAGAGGCCCCCCACCGGAGAGAATCTGCCGGTCTTCGTCTACATCCACGGGGGCGGCTACAACACCGGAGCCTGCAACGTACCCCTGTACAACGGCCGCAGCTTCGCCCGGCAGGGTATCGTCTATGTGTCCTTCCAGTACCGGCTCAACGTCCTGGGCTTCTACGACTTCACCACCTGTCCGGGCTGTGAGGACTTTGACAGCAACTGCGGCCTCTCCGACCAGATCCTGGCCATGAACTGGATCCACCAGAACATCGCCGCCTTCGGAGGAGATCCCGGCAGAGTCACCATCTGCGGGGAGTCCGCCGGCGGGGCCTCCGTGGTGAATCTGCTGGCCTGCCCCGGGGTGAGGGGCACCTTCCAGCAGGCCATCGCCCAGAGCGGTCTTCCCAACTGCGTCATGACCCACCAGACCGCCCGGGAGAACGTGAACCTCTTTCTGGAGGGCATGGGCTGGACCGAGGCGGACCTGCCCAGGCTGCGCACCGATGACCCCTTCTCCTTCCAGAAGGGCAACTCCTACGTGGCGGCAAAGCACCAGTACCGCAACCCGGGCATGTTCCTCCCCGGCCCCATTCAGGACGACCTGCTTCCCGTCCGCCCCATTGACGCCATCCGCGCCGGCAGCGCCGCCGGCATCCGCCTGATCATCGGGTCCAACGCCCACGAGGGCACTACATTCGTCCACCCGGAGGACACCGGCTTCCCCAACAGCTGGGCCATGATCGCGGAAATGTTCGAGAAAAACGGCAACCTGGCCGCCTTCCCGGACATTGTCCGCTACTACCATCCGGATGCGGAGACCTATCTGAAGGCCTTCCGCCAGCCGGGCGGCAGGGCCACGGCAGAGGCCCCCGCCGACCCCCATATCCCCTTCTCTGAGACCGGGGCCCCCTTCATCGACTTCGCCACCGACTACGCCTTCCAAGTGCCTGCCATCAAGGTGGCCGAGGGCCAGCTGCACTACACTCCGGACGTGTGGATGTACCGCTATGAGCTGGTGACCCGCTCCGGCGAGGCCTCCGGGATGAAGGCCTCCCATGCCTTTGACCTGCCGGCCATGTTCGCCAACAGGGACTTCCAGTTTTCCCGGTTCATCTTTGACGGAGAGCCGGAGGAGATGGTGGACGGCATCATCGCCGAGATGCACGGCTCCTGGGTCCGCTTCATCCTCACAGGAGATCCCGGCTGGCCCCGCTTCCAGGGCAATGTCTCCCCCATCCGCATCTTTGACCGGGAAACCCGCACGGAGACTGCAGACCGGACGGAACTGATGCGGGTCTGGGATGACCTGCGTTTCTACGAGTCCTGAACCGTTTCCCACAGCCGGCTCCGGAGATCCGGCGCCGGCCTGCCCGGGGCCCTCCGTCAGGGGCAGCGCTGCCGGGCAGAAAATCACATCTTACCGAAAGAGGGATAAAACCATGGGTGAACATCTTGTGCAGACCACAGGCGGTCTGGTTCAGGGGCATGAGCACAGCGGCCTGGTGGAGTATCTGGGCATCCCCTACGCCGAGCCCCCCACGGGGGCGCTCCGCTTCCATCGGGCAGTGCCCAAAACCCCCTGGGAGGGGGTCCTGGACGCGAAGGAATACGGCCCCGCTCCGGTCCAGTTTGAAAACGGCGCCTGCATGGGCGCTGAGGACTGTCTGACCGTGAACATCCGCCGCCCCCTCCAGGGGGAGAACCTTCCCGTCTTTGTCTGGATCTACGGCGGAGGCTACAACACCGGCTCCTGTCTGGATCCGCTCTACGCCGGAGACGCCTTTGCCCGGGACGGCATTGTCTTTGTCTCCTTCCAGTACCGGCTGAACGTACTGGGCTTCTACGATTTCACCACCTATCCCGGCTGTGAGGACTTTGACTCCAACTGCGGCCTCTCCGACCAGATTCTGGCCCTCAACTGGATCCGGGAGAACATCGCCGCCTTCGGCGGGGATCCCTCCCGCATCACCATCGCCGGCGAGTCGGCCGGCGGGGCCTCCGTGGTCAACATGCTGGCGGTACCCGGGGTCCGGGGCTGCTTCCAGCAGGCCATTGCCGAGAGCGCACTCCCCAACTGCGTCATGACCCATGAGATGGCCCGGCGCAACATCGACCTCTTCCTGGAGGGGATGGGATGGACGGAGAAGGATCTGCCCAAACTGCGCACCATCGATCCCTACGAGATGCTGAAGGGCAACGAGTACATGTCCCAGAAGTTCCAGGCTCTGAACCCGGGCATCTTCCTGCCCGGTCCCGTCATCGATGACCTGCTCCCTCAGCGCCCCATCGAGGCCATCGCCGGAGGCAGCGCAGAGGGCGTCCGGCTGATCATCGGCACCAACAAGCATGAAGGGACCATGTTTGTCCGACCGGAGGGCACCGTGTTCCCCAACAGCTGGGAGATGGTGGCCCGCATGCTGGAGAGAAACGGCCACGCCGACGCCCTTCCGGCCATCGTCAACTTCTATCATCCCCAGGGCCTGACCCCTCCCCAGGCGGATGTGCGTCAGCTGGGGGAGGATCCTCTGATCCGCTTCGGCACCGACTACGCCTTTGAGATGCCCGCCATCAAGGTGGCCCTGGGGCAGAAGAGCCGGACGGACCAGGTGTGGATGTACCGCTACGAACTGGTCACCCGCAACGGCATTGACTCCGGGTGGAAGGCCTGCCACGGAGCGGAAATGAGCGCCGTCTTCGCCCTGCGGGACCATGGCTTCAGCAATTTTGTCTACGACGGTGAGCCCCCGGAGGTCTTTGCCTCCATGGCCGCTGCCCTCCACGGCGACTGGGTCCGGTTCATCAGAACCGGGGAGCCCAACCCGGACTGGGCCCGGTTCCAGGGGCCGGACTCTCCGGTGCGCATCTATGACCGGGAGACCCGGACCGAGCAGCTGGACCGCCGGCAGATGATGGAGGTCTGGGGCAACCTGCGGTTCTACGAGGACTGAGGCTGCCGCAGGTCGGAAAGGGAAAAGTACAGGTCGGATATTGTCTGTCCTTTCCCCCCGTCTCCCCGTATACTTAAGCACAGGCAAAGGGGCAGAGCCCCCGGACATTCCGCAAATCGAAAGAAAGGGAGAAGATCGCAATGGTAAGTCTGGCAACCAAACACAATGATCCTGATGCCAGTCTGGGCTGGAGCGAACGGATCGGCTTCGGTTCCGCACAGTTTGGCATGAACATGATCAACGGGATCATAGGTTCCTTCCTCACCATCTATCTGACCAATGTGGCCTTCCTGGATGCGGCCATCATCTCCACGCTCATCGCCGTCTCCAAAATCTTTGACGGGTTTTCCGACATCATCATCGGCCGCATGGTGGATAATACCAAGTCCAAACTGGGCAAGGGCCGCAGCTGGCTGCTGCGCATGTGCCTGCCCTTCGCCCTGACTACCCTGCTTCTGTTCTTTGTCCCCCAGAATTTCCCCAACATGCTCAAGTACGTGTACGTGTTCATCATGTACAACGCGGTGAGCACGGTCTGCTTCACCAGCATGGCAGTTCCCTACTACTCCATGATCTCCCTGATCACCAGCAACCCCTATGAGCGGGGCCTGCTGGGCAACGTGCAGCAGATCTTCCAGACCCTGGGCAACATCGTGGTCAACGCGCTGTTTGTCCGCTGCCTCACCATATTCAGCTCCAGCGCAGAGACCATCTACACCCAGCGGGGCTTCACCATCACCATGATCATCGTCTGCGTCATCATGGTCGCCACCGCACTGCTGTGCGTCGTCAGCACCAAGGAGCGTGTCACCGGGGAGAAGCAGGAAAAGACCCAGACCCAGAAGTCCGAGAACAAGGCCTCTCTCGGTGCCACCCTGAAGGCTCTGCTCACGAACAAGTACTGGCTCATCATGATCTTCGCCAACTTCGTGGTCTTCTTCGTCATCATCTTCATGGGCGTGGGCGCTACGTACTACTGCCAGTATGTCTTCTACGATATGGACAATTTCTCCTGGATGTCCAACTCCATCTCCATCCCCCAGTTCCTGATCATGTTTGCCACCCCCTTCCTGATGAAGAAATTCAGCAAGCGCATGGTTTACACCGCCGGCATGGGATGCACGGTGGTGGGCTGCATCGGTTTCGGCCTGCTGGGACTTAACGTCCCGGTCATGATCGCCTTCAACGCCCTGAAGGGCATTGGAATGGGCATGTGCGGGGCGGTGGCCCTGGGCATTGTGGCGGACACCATTACCTACGGCAACCTGAGGAGCAACGTGGACACCGTGGGCATGGGCAATGCCGGGGTGTCTGCAGCTCAGAAGATCGGCATGGGCTTCGGCACGGCAGCCTTCGGCTGGGTTCTGGACGGTTCCGGCTTTGATGCCACCCTGGATATGCAGGGCATCGCACAGCCTCAGAGTGTCTCCACAGCCATCACCTGGGTGTACAACTGGCTGCCCCTGATCCTCTGCGCCATCGTGTTCATCCTGATGCTCCTGTTCTTCAATCTGGACCGTGATCTGGCCAGGATCCGCAAGGAAAAAGGCCTGTAATCCCATGAATCCTTTCTGCAGGGGCGCGTAATGCGCCCCTGCTTTTTTCTGTCTGCCGGGGCAGAGCCAAAAAAAGGCGGGGGCAGGAAGATCCCATCTTCTGCCCCTGCCGGCATATCTCCGGATACGGCAGCTGAGACCGGCCTCAGCACACCGCCGTGAAGGGGAGGGCCGGAATCCCGCTGCGGTTGCAGAGATTGACCTGATACCAGGGGGTCTGGGCAAAGTCCATCGCCACCGGACCGGCCTCCTCCGCCAGGGTGAGCCGGAGATGCTCCCCCTCCGTGCGGGCATCAAAGGGCACCTCTGCCCCGGCGGAGTGGACCCTCATGGCCTGAAGGGCACCGCCCCGGATTTCCAGGCCCCCCTCCGCGTGGGCAAAGACAAGGTCCACCTCCCTGCCCCGGCGGCTGACGCTCTCCAGACGGGGGGCGTCGCAAAGCAGATTCCAGCCGTAGATGTGGCCCAGGGCCAGCAGCGCCAGACGATGGCCCACCGTCCTTTTGTCCTTGGGATGAAGATCCCACCGCTCCCCCGCATCTGAGATGGAGCAGAGATACAGGTTCTCTCCGGCATCCGCAACAAGCTGCTGACACCGGCGAAGCACGGGGAAACCCTGCTCCGCGTAGCCAAACCAGCTCTCGAACCCCGGCAGCTGCACGATGAGGAAGGGAAGGGAACTGCTGTTCCAGAGCCGGCGCCAGTCTGCGATGAGGGCCGTCAGCATGTCCCGGTAGAGCTCCTGCTGTCCCAGTTCCTCATCGCTCTCCCCCTGGTACCAGAGGACCCCCCGCACACTGCAGGGCGCAATGGATTTCACCATGTGCTGGTACAGAGATCCGGGGATGCTCTGGGGCGCGGGGACACCGGCCCAGACCGGATCCGCCGGATGGGCAGCCTGGAAGGCCTCGATCTCCGCCGCCGAAGGAGTGCGGGGGAGGATGAACTCATTGAGGGGATTGGAAAAGGGCCTCCCGCTGTCGTTGGCCGGGTTGAACCGGGCCTGCCGCCGGTACTCCTCCAGGTCCCGGCCGGCAAAGGGGGCCATGCGGCTCTCCCACCAGGGAAGCCCGGTGCGGCGTACGCTCTCCGGGCTCATCCAGGAGCAGGAGGCCGTTCCGCCCCAGGTACAGCCCAGAATTCCCACGGGGATCTCCAGAGCGGCGGACAGGTCCTTGGCAAAGAAGTAACCCACGGCGGAAAACCAGTCCAGATCCTCCGGGCCGGCCTTCCGCCAGAGTCCCACCTGGCTGTAATCGAACTGCTCCTCCTGGCCCTGGTATGCCAGCTTGGGCACATCAAAAAAGCGGATTCCCGGATTGACCGGCAGGGCTTTCTCCTCCTTCCGATGCATCTCATAGCGCATCCAGAACTCCATATTGGACTGTCCTGCCGCGATCCACACCTCCCCCACAGCCACATCTTCCAGCATGCAGGTCTCCTTCCGGGTGGAGACGGTAAGCTGCTCCCCTACTGATGCCCTCAGCGGAGGCAGCGTCACACTCCAAGCTCCGCTCCGGTCTGCCACGCAGGCCCCCCGCTCTCCCCGGATCCCGACGGAAACCGCCTCTCCCGGCTCTGCCGTGCCCCAAATCCGAAGGGGCATCTGCTGCTGGAGCACCATGCCGGACTGAAACAGCCTGGGCAGCTGCAACATTTCATTTCATCCTCTCTGCTCAGAACACTGAATTCTCCTGGGGCAGGGCTGCGGATCTGCTCTTCTCCCTGCAGACCCCCCGGTGTTCCACTTCCGGAAGCCGCCCGCCGGCACGCCGGGTCCTGCCCTCCGATAATCCCAGAATACCACAGGCCTGCGCCCAGGTACAGCCCTTCTCCTGTCTCCACTTCTCCTTTTCCGACCGGATATCCCGCCGCCAGTCCCCAGGGACCCCAGTCACAGGGAGAGAACGGCAAAGGAAGGGCCGGAGATCCCAGCGGGCTTCGCCTTCGGAGTCACACCTCCCCCCTTCCCATCTCTCGCCGGGAAGCCCGCCCGGAACAGCAGACCAGCGCGGAAGGTCCGGGGCGGCCTGTACCTCCGGGTATCCGGATCCCCCCTCCCGGCGAGAAAGTCGGAAAACGGCAGGTTGTGGTAGGAAAAGGTCTGTCTTTTCTGCCGGATATCCGCTATTCTGCAGGAAGCGGACCGGGAGCGCACTGTCCGGACCGCTCCACCGGGGCGGATGGAACCTGCTCAGAGGAGAGCATGGCCCGGGAGGATGACCCCTGGCATGGCTGCTGCCGAAGCGGTTCTCCTGTACACCCCCTGCCGCTTCACCCGGTTGCCTGCCGCCCTGGACATCTTCTCCGTCATCTGCACCCTCACCGGTGTCCGGGGCATGGACTGAATCTGCCGGATGATCCCCTTCCATGTCCTCCCGGGCTGCGATCTGGGCATGATCACAGGTCCCGGACGGGTCCGGATGGCACAGTACCCCTGTCCTCCGGATCAGGTACAGCGGGTTCCCGCGAGGCCCGTGGGCCTCACTCTCCAGCCCGGACAGCAGCGGAAAGAGGGGCCGGGATCCTCCGGAACCTGTCCCGCCTCCAGTCCGCAGCTTCTGTACGAGGGCATCAGGGGTCTGCGCCCTTGATGTCCTCGTTTTTTCACAAAAGCCGGAATGGGGGAAAACCACCGTGAAAAAAGTAACTGTCCGGGATGTGGCCCAGCGGGCCGGTGTCTCCCCGGCCGCCGTCTCCATGGTCTTTCACAACCGCCCGGGCATCAGCCAGGAGGTCCGCAACCGGGTCCTGGAGGTGGCCGCAGAACTGGGCTATCCCGCCACGCGGCCCCGGGACAGCCGGGTGCTCCAGCTCATCGTCTTCAAGCGCCACGGCCGGGTGGTCAGCGACAACCCCTTCATGGACATCCTCACCCGGGGGGTGACCGATGAGGCGTCCCGTCTGGGCTACCACCTCTCCATCTCCTACTTCTACGGGGACAAGGACCGGCAGGAGCAGATCCGCAGTCTCTGCTCCCTGGCCAGTGAGGGAATGCTGCTCCTGGCCACCGAGATGAGCGAGGAAGATCTGGATCTCTTCCGCACCATCCCCGTTCCCCTGGTGCTGCTGGACAACTTCTCCACGTCCATGAGCTGGGACTGCGTCCACATCGACAACCTCTGCGGCGTCCAGGCTGCGGTGCAGTACCTCATCCGACGGGGACACACCCGCATCGGGTATCTGCACAGCAGCGTGGACATCCGCAACTTCCGGGAGCGGCAGGAGGGCTATCTGCGGGGCTGCCGGGCCCTGCCGGAGCAGGATGCCCGGGACGCCGCCCGCCGGGTCATCCGGGCGGACGTCTCCACGGAGCTGGCCTGCCGCATGATGCGCTCCTTCCTCTCCTCCCACACGGCCCCGCTGCCCACCGCCTTCTTTGCCGACAACGATCACATCGCCGCCGGCTGCAGCCGCGCCCTCCAGGAAGCGGGCTACCGCATACCGGAGGACGTATCCATTCTGGGCTTCGATGACTCCCCCATCGCCCGGATGACCGAGCCCGCTCTCACCACCATGGCAGTCCCCAAGGAGCGGATGGGCGCCCTTGCCGTGGAGCGTCTGGTGGAGCGGATCCGCAATCCCCAGCTGGAACACATCCGCATCGCCGTCATGCCGGAGCTGGTGGAGCGGGACTCGGTTCTCAGTCTGGTGGATTTCCGCTGAGCCTCCGGACGCTCTCTGCCCTTCCGGAAAGGGGACGGTTCCGCCCCCTCTCCGGGATATTCAGGGCCCTTCTGTCTGAAATATTCAGCTGAACATGTTCTCCCAACTCCCGTTTTTCTGTGCAGTTCTCCCAAACTCCCCCTGGAAATCTGTGAAATGTGCCAAACATTCCCCGGGATTTTCTCCGGTGCCGGTTTACCCCGGATTTCTCTGCTATACTTTTTCTGCTGAGATTTGCACAGATTAAGGAGGAACCACATGAAACCCATCCGTCTGGGCTTTGCCCCCACCCGCCGCAGCATCTTCTCCGCGCCGGACGCCGTCAGATACCGCAATCTGACCGCACAGCGCCTGCAGGAACTGGGCGTCGATTTCGTGGACATCGATGACATCAACGAGGAGGGCCTGCTCTACTGCGAGGAGGACCGGCTGAAGATCCTCAGGAAATTTCTCGATGCCGGTGTGGACGGCCTTATGCTGCCCCACTGCAACTTCGGCACCGAATACCTGTGTGCCCGGCTGGCCGCCGACCTGAATGTGCCGGTGCTTCTCTGGGGGCCCCTGGACGAGCGTCCGGAACCGGACGGCACCCGCCTGCGGGACACCCAGTGCGGTTTGTTCGCGACCGGCAAGGTGCTGCGCCGCTTCCGGGTGCCCTTCACCTACCTCACCGGCTGCCGCCTCACCGACCCGGTCTTCGCCCGGGGGGTGCGGGACTTTCTGGCCGTGTGCAGCGTGGTGAAGACCTTCCGGCACATCCGCATCCTGCAGATCGGGCCCCGCCCCTTTGATTTCTGGTCCACCATGTGCAATGAGGGGGAACTGCTGGAGAAGTTCGGGGTGGAGCTGTCCCCCATTCCCCTGCCGGAGCTCACCGCCGAAGTGAAACGGGCCATTGCCGACGGCACCCAGGTGCAGGAGACCCTGGATTACTGCCGTGCCCACATGGACATCGCCATAGCGGAGAACCATATGACCACAGTCGCCGCGCTGGCGGTGGCCCTGGAACGGCTGGTGAAGCAGTATCACTGCAATGCAGCCGCCATCCAGTGCTGGAACGCGCTGCAGGGGGAGCTGGGCATCATGCCCTGCGCCGCCAACGCCCTGCTCAACGAGAAGGGCATCCCCGTCGTGTGCGAGACGGACATCCACGGCGCCATCACCGCCCTGATGGTGGAGGCGGCGGACCCGGAGGGACACCGCTCCTTCTTTGCGGACTGGACCATCCGCCATCCGGATCTGGAAAACGGAGAACTGCTGCAGCACTGCGGCCCCTGGCCCATCAGCGTGGCGGGCTGCCGCCCCTGCATCACCTATCCCCTGGCCTTCTCCCATCCCGGCGCCATCACGGCGGAGGCCAGACACGGGAACCTGACCCTGGCCCGCTTTGACGGGGACAACGGCCAGTACTCCCTCCTTCTGGGCCGGGCCCGGGGGGTGGATGGCCCCCGGGGAATGGGCACCTACCTCTGGGTGGAGGTGGAGAACATCCGCCGGCTGGAGGCCAAGGTGGTGGAGGGCCCCTATATCCACCACTGCGTGGGGATCCACGCGGATGTGGTTCCCGTTCTCTACGAGGCCTGCAAATACATCGGGGTACAGCCGGATCTCTACGACCCCATTGAGGAGCAGGTCCGGGCCTATCTGAGGGGGGAATGAGACCCATGACCACTTCGGAGTGTCAGGTTCTGGCCTGGGAACTGCGGCGCACCGTTCTGGAGATCATCATGGCGGGGGGAGGAGGACACATCGGCGGGGACATGTCCGAGATGGAAATCCTGGTCACCCTCTATTTCCGGGTGATGCACATCTCTCCGGAAAACCCTGCAGACCCCCTGCGGGACCGCTTCCTGCTGAGCAAGGGCCACTGCGTGGAGGCCCTGTACGCCGTCCTGGCGGAGAAGGGCTTCTTTCCCCGGGAGGAGGTGCTGGCCCGGTTTTCCCGGTTCCAGTCCCCCTACATCGGACACCCCAGCAATCTCCTGCCCGGCATTGAGATGTGCTCCGGCTCTCTGGGCCACGGCCTGCCCATTGCGGTGGGCATGGCCCTGGCGGGAAAGATGGACGACGCCCCCTACCGGGTCTACACCCTCCTGGGGGACGGAGAACTGGCTGAGGGCTCCGTCTGGGAGGGGGCCATGTCCGCCTCCCACTACCGTCTGGACAATCTCTGCGCCATCGTGGACCGGAACATGCTTCAGATCTCCGGCCCCACCGAAGAAGTGATGGGCCAGGAGGATCTGGCCGGCCGCTTTTCCGCCTTCGGCTGGCATGCAATCCCGGTGGACGGCCACGACCTGGACGCCCTGCTGGGTGCCTTCCAGGAGGCGGAGGGGGTGAAGGGAAGGCCCACCGTGATTCTGGCCCGCACCATCAAGGGCAGGGGTTCCCCCCTGATGGAAAACCGGGCGATCTGGCACCACAGACTCCCCTCCCGGGAGGAATACCTGCAAATCGCAGCGGATCTGACCGCTGGAAAGGAGGCCGCATGCCGTGAACCGGATTCCCAACCGGCAGGTCATCTGTGAGGTCCTGATGGAGCACGCCCGCCAGGACCGGGATATCGTGGTCCTCTGCACGGACTCCCGGGGCTCCGCCTCCATGACCCCCTTTTTCCAGGCCTTCCCCCGCCAGTGCGTGGAGGTTGGCATCGCGGAACAGAATGCGGTGGGCATTGCCGCCGGTCTGGCCAGCTGCGGAAAAAAGCCCTGGTGTGCCTCCCCCGCCAGCTTTCTCTCCACCCGCAGCTATGAACAGGCCAAGATGGATGTGGCCTGTTCCCGCACCAATGTCAAGCTGCTGGGCGTCTCCGGGGGGGTGAGCTACGGGGCCCTGGGCATGAGCCACCACTCCGCCCAGGACATCGCCGCCATGGCCGCCATCCCCGGCATGCGGGTCTACCTCCCCAGCGACCGCCATCAGACCCGGGCGCTGACAGAGGCCCTGCTGGCAGACTGCCACTGCGCCTACCTCCGCACCGGCCGCAATCCGGTGGAGGACATTTACGGGGAGGGGGACTGCCCCTTCCAGATGGACCGGGCCACGGTTGTCTGCGAAGGGGAGGACCTGCTGCTGGTGGCCTGCGGTGAGATGGTATACCATGCCAGAGAGGCCGCCCGGATTCTGGCCCCCAGGGGCATCCGCGCCACAGTTCTGGACATGTACTGTGTGAAGCCCCTGGATCAGACCACCCTGCTGCACTACGCCGCCCGGGTTCCTGCCGTTATCACCGTGGAGGAACACGCCCCCAGCGGCGGACTGGGCAGCATGGTGGCCCAGGCGGTGGCGGAGCACTGCTCCCGGAAGGTAAAGTGCCTCTCCCTGCCGGACGCCCCCCTGGTCTCCGGAACCTCTCCGGAGGTGTTCCGCCACTACGGGCTGGACGGCCAGGGCATTGCCGCCACGGCCCTGGAGGTCCTGTCATGAGACGATGCATTCTTGCCGTGGATCAGTCCACCCAGGGCACCAAGGGGCTGCTCTTTGACCAGGGCGGCCGCCTGCTGGCCCGGGCAGACCGGCCCCACCGGCAGATCATCACCCCGGAGGGCTGGGTGGAGCACGACCCCCGGGAGATTCTGGACAACACCCTGGCCGTCTGCGGCCAGGTGCTGAAGGGAGCGGAACTGGATTCCGCCTCGGTGACGGCTGTGGCCCTCACCAATCAGCGGGAGACCTCCCTCCTCTGGGACCGGGTCACCGGACAGCCCCTGGCCAACGCCGTGGTCTGGCAGTGCGCCCGGGCCGCTGCATTGTGCCGGCGGGAGGAACTGCGAAGCCAGGAGGAGATCATACACCAGAAGACCGGCATTCCCCTCTCCCCCTATTTTCCCGCTCCCAAGTTCCGCTGGCTGATGGAGAACCTCCCCCAGGCCCCCGCTCTGGCCGCCCGGGGGCGGCTGGCCTGCGGTACCATGGATGCCTGGCTGCTGTGGAACCTCACCGGCCATCACCGCACCGATTTCTCCAACGCCAGCCGCACCCAGCTGTTCAACCTGCACACTCTGACCTGGGACAGGGATCTGTGCCGCCTGTTCCAGGTTCCCCCGGACAGTCTGCCGGAGGTGTGCATGTCAGACAGCCTCTTCGGAGAGACGGACCTGGGGGGCCTTCTGCCCCGGAAGGTCCCTGTCCACGGGGTTCTGGGAGACAGCCACGGGGCCCTTCTGGGCCAGAACTGCCGCTGCCCCGGCCAGGGAAAGGCCACCTACGGCACCGGCTCCTCCGTGATGATGCACATCGGGGACCGGCCCCGCCTCTCCCGGCGGGGTCTGGTCACCAGTCTGGCCTGGGGGCTGGATGGCCGGGTGGAGTACGTGCTGGAGGGAAACCTCAACTACACCGGCGCCGTCATCTCCTGGCTGAAACAGGATGTGGGTCTCATCGCCACGGAGGCCGAGGCCACGGACCTTGCTCTGCAGGCCAATCCCGCCGACCGCACCTTCTTTGTCCCCGCCTTCACCGGTCTGGGGGCCCCTTACTGGGACAGCAGGGCCACCGGAGTGCTCACCGGCATCACCCGCACCACCGGCCGGGCGGAAATCGCCCGGGCCTGTCTGGACTCCATCGCCTGGCAGATCCGGGATCTTGTGACCCTCATGGGAGAGGAGTCGGGAATGCCTCCCGGGTGGCTGCGGGCGGACGGCGGTCCCACCGCATCCTCCTACCTGATGCAGTTTCAGGCCGACATCACCGGCATCCCCGTCCAGGTGCCCCAGCTGCAGGAGCTCTCCGCCTTCGGAGCGGCCATGGCCGCCGCCACCGCCCTGGGGTTCTGGGATCCGGAGGCCGTCTCCGGTTCCATCCGGCGCAGGGTCTACACCCCGGCCATGGAGGAGAGCCGGCGCCACACCCTGCAGGAGGGATGGCAGCAGGCCATCCGCCAGGCCCTCACCCACGGCTGAGACGCCGTCCGGAGAATCCGGAACCATTCACGGGAGGAATACCATGCAGACATCCTTCACGCCCCCGGAGTGCGTTGAGCGCTGGGGCGTCCTCGAGCTGGCCTTTCCCGGTTACGCAGAGGGAAATCCCTTCACGGAGCGCACCATCCACGGCCTCTTTCAGGGCGGAAATCCTCCGGGTGAGGCTCTGGAGGTGGAGGGCTTCTACGACGGAGAGGGCATCTACCGCATCCGCTTCATGCCCTCCTATGAGGGAACCTACACCTGGGAGGTGTCCGGTTCCTTCTCCCGGCAGCATTACCGGGGCACCTTCACCGCCACCGCCCCCTCCCCGGGCAACCACGGCCCGGTACGGGTCAGAAACCGCTTCCATCTGGCCTACGCGGACGGCACCCCCCACTTCTCCTTCGGCACCACCTGCTACGCCTTCGCCCTGCAGCGCCCGGAGATTGTGGAGCAGACCTTCCGGGAACTGGGCCGGGGGTACTTCAACAAACTGCGCTTTTGCCTGATGCCCAAGCACTACGACCTGTGTCTGACGGATCCGGTTCTCTTTCCCTTCCAGGGCACGCCCATGGACGCCAGTGTCCTCACCCGGTACAACTTCCAGGACTTCAACGGTGCCGCCCCGGGCAACCACTGGGACTTCACCCGCTTTCAGCCCGCCTTCTTCCGCCTCTACGACCGGGCCATCCGGCGCCTGATGGATCTGGGTCTGGAAGCGGACATGATCCTCTTTCACGCCTACGACCGCTGGGGCTTCTCCTGCATGAGCATGGAGGACAACAGACGCTATCTCCGCTATGTGGCAGCCCGCTATGGCGCCTTCCGCAACGTCTGGTGGTCTCTGGCCAACGAGTACGAGCTGCTGCCCCATCTGAGCCGGGAGGACTGGGAGAATCTGGCCGGCGTTCTGGGGGCGGCGGATCCCTATCACCACCTGACCTCCATCCACAACTGCGAGGTCTTCTACGACTACAGCCGGCCCTGGATCACCCACTGCTCCTGCCAGCGGGAGGACCACCACAAGACAACCGAGTTCACAGACGACCTGCGTCTGCGCTACGGCAAGCCGGTGATCTGGGATGAGGTGGGCTACGAGGGGGACTTCCCCCACTGCTGGGGCAACCTTCTGCCGGAGGAACTGGTGCGCCGCAGCTGGGAGGCCATTGTACGGGGCGGCTACTGCGGCCACGGCGAGACCTTCCTGGCGGAGGACGGCATCGTCTGGTGGGCCCACGGGGGAACCCTGAAGGGAGAGAGCGGGCCCCGTTTCCGCTTCATGCGGGAGTTTCTGGAGGACGTGCCCGGCGGGGGCCTGAAGCTGGCCCACCTGAGGGACGACGTCCACTTTCAGTTTGACGACTATGTGGCCGTTCCGGAGGATCCGGCCTGGCAGGGACAGTACTGGTTCTTCTACTACAGCATCTGGAGACCGGCCTTCCGCCAGATCTGGATTGATGATGACACCTGGTTTGATGTGGAGATCATCGACACCTGGAACATGACGGTCACCCCTGCCGGGCGTCACCGGGGACGGTTTGAGGTGCCTCTTCCCCGGCGGCCCTATCTGGGTATCCGGCTCAGGCGGGCTCCCGGACCGCCGGAGCCCCCGGACCCCTGAGAACCCGGATCCCCGGGAGGAACCTCACAACGGAAAAGGAGGAAGCTGTCATGAGCACATCTCCGGAAACACCTGGCACCCCGATGTCGGATCTCACCCTGGAGGAGAAGGTCCGCTGCTGCGCGCTCTACCAGGACCGCTTCGCCAACCTGACCCGGCTGGGCACCGCATACCGCTGCAGTGACAATCCCTCCGGCGGCACATGCGACTACCTGCCCAGGGACCGGGAGACCAGAATGAGAGAACAGGACTTCTGGGGGACCTGCTTTCCCCAGACCGCCGTCCTGGGAGCAAGCTGGGATCCGGATCTGGCCCGGGCCGTGGGGGAGGCCATGGGCCGGGAGTGCCGGGCCCGGCAGATAAGCATTCTCCTGCGGCCCGGGGTGAATCTGAAGCGCAGCCCCCTGTGCGGAAGGAACTTCGAGTACCCCTCCGAGGACCCCTGGCTCAGTTCGGAGATCGCCGCCGCCTTCATCCGGGGCGTGCAGAGCCAGGGGGTGGCGGCCTGCCTGAAGCACTACCTGTGCAACAGCCAGGAGTATGAGCGCATGACCACCAGCGCCGTGGTGGACGAGCGCACCCTCCACGAGCTCTACCTGCGGGTCTTTCAGCTGACGCTGCAGAAGTGCCATCCCTGGACCCTGATGACCTCCTATAACCGGGTGAACGGACAGTGGGTCCACCAGAGCGGGGAGCTGATGGGCATCCTCCGGAAGGACTTCGGCTACGACGGGCTCATCATGTCCGACGCCTTCGCCATCCACACCCGGGAGGACAAGATCGCCGGCCACCGTAACGGCCTGGATGTGGAACTGGCGGAGGAGGACAACCATGTGCATCTGCTGTGGGATGCCGTCAGCCGGGGGGAGATCCCGGAGGAAACCCTGGACTCCATTGCCGGCCATGTGCTGGCCTGCCGGGAGAGAACCTGCAGAGGAGAGGATGCGCCGGTACCTCAGGTGGACCAGGCCGCCCACCACGTCCTGGCCCGCCGGGCCGCCCAGGAGGGTGCCGTTCTCCTGAAAAACGATGGGCTTCTGCCTCTGGAGCCGGGGAGGACCGGAACCCTGGCGGTGATCGGGGCGGCGGCAGCCCAGCCCTGCTACATGGGTGGGGGCTCGGGACACATGAACGGCGCCACCCTGGACATCCCCCTGGAGGAGATCCGCGCTCTGCCCGGTCTGGAGCAGGTGGCCTATGCCCCCGGCTATTCCTTCGGCACCGGTTGCCCGCCGACGGACAGCCCCCGGCCGGATCTTGTGGCCCAGGCGGTGGAGACCGCCCGGCAGGCGGATGTGATCCTCTTCTTCGCCGGCGATCCCCCCGGAGCGGAGTCGGAGGGATACGACCGGAGGGACCTGCTGCTGCCTGAAAGCCAGCGGAACCTGCTGGACGCCGTCCTGGCTGTCAGTCAGAACCTCATTCTGGTGGTGAACACCGGCGCTCCCGTGGACCTCTCGGCCTTCACCGACCGGGTGCGGGCCATTCTGGAGGGCGGGTTTGCCGGCGAAGGGGCGGGAGGCGCCTCAGTGGACATCCTCTTCGGCCGGGCGGAACCGGGAGGCCGCCTCCCGGAGACTTGGCCGCTCCGGCTGGAGGACACGCCCTCCTACCTGTCTTTCCCCGCATGGCCTGACGTAATGCCCGATGTGGTCTACGGAGAGGGCATCTACATCGGCTACCGCTGGTACGATGCCCGCCGGATGGAGGTGGCGTGGCCCTTCGGGTACGGCCTCAGCTACACCACCTTCCAGTACAGCGACCTGCGCCTGGACCGGACGGAACTGGACGGGGAGGACACCGTCACCGTCTCCTTCCGGGTCCGGAACACCGGCACCCGCGCCGGCTCCGATGTGGCCCAGGTGTACGTGCACGATCCGGAATCCGTCATGAACCGGCCGGAGAAGGAACTGCGGGGCTTTCGAAAGGTCCACCTGCAGCCTGGGGAGGAGCAGGAGGTCTCCATCCCCCTGGACCGCCGGGCCTGGGAGTACTACACCCCTGCCCTCCACCGCTGGGTGGTGGAGGAGGGAGAGTACCGCATCCTGGTGGGCCGCAGTTCCCGGGACATCCTTCTGGAGGCCGCCGTAACCGTCCGCTCCCGGGACACCGTGCGTCACTTTGATTCCGGCACACCCATCGGACACTTTGTGAAGGACCCCCGGTTCCGGTCGGTTCTGGCCGGGGAGGAGGAGGCGGTCCGCACCACCTTCGATCCCCGGACCAACCCCCTGCTGCCTCTGGTCATGGCGATCCCCTTCGGTCAGTTCGCCGACCTGGATCTGGGTCAGGGCAAACTGTCTCAGCACACCATCCAGAAGATTGTGGCCGCCATGAACCGGCAGGAGCCCTCTGAACCGGACTCCTCTCCCGCCTCCGGCGGAGGACACTGAGAGTTTCGAAACCCTGAAGAAACCGGACACTCCCACCGGGAAACTCCCCAGAATCCCCATCACCGGGCTGTCTCCGGAGAACCAAGGCTGCCCTTCACCTGCCAGATCCCCACATCTGGCCGCAGCCCCCGCCAGAATGCTCTTCTAAGGCGACCTTCCGGTACCTTCCAAAACTCCCTCCCACGGTGCAGGGCCTCGCCACGCCCATGGGAGCGGGGAACTCCTGGCAAAAAGCACAGTCCGTCCGGAACAGCTTCGGATTCTCCGTGGCTCTCAGCGGTACCCGCCCGGGGCGATGGTACCCGCTGCCAAACCTGATCATCCTTCCTTTCCTCTCACACCCGGTCCTCTGCCCCCGGGCAGGGGGCCGGGTGGCAGGAGAGCATTACACAACGAAAAAGAGCCGGAGCCTGGCCCTGGGGCTGCTCCGGCTGTATGTCTGAATGCTGCAGGGCCGGGACGGTCAGCGCGTACCGGCAGTCCGGGCGGCAATCTGCCCCAGCCGGACCAGATCACCGGTGCCGCCGGCCATCTCCTGGATGGCGTAGGCCCGGGCCCTGGGCCGGCAGCCCTCGGAGGGGTCGGTAAACAGGCCGAAGTAGACCTCCGTCAGTCCCCCGATCTGGTTTTCCTCAATCCCCGCCCGCTTCAGCATGGCATTTTCGTTCAGCAGGCGGAAATTGTAGACCGTGCGCACATAGGGCATGGTGGCCGCCAGTTCCAGCAGCTTCCGGTTGTAACGGGCGTAGCGCTTCTCCAGTTCGGGATCGCCGCAGTCCGTAAATCCCGTCTCCGTCAGGATCACCTGCTTGTCTGCGTCTCCGTACTTGCACATCACTTTATAGGCTGCATCATTGTAGCTCCACCAGAGGGTGTCCGGCTCCTCCACATTGAGGAACAGATCCTTGTCTGAGGAAACCGGCCTGTTGGTGAACACGTAGGGGTGCCAGGCCACAAGGTCGAAGTAGTCGTCCGGGTTGTCTGACCAGAACTTCCCGGATCTGATCCGGCTGTAGACCATGTCCAGAGCCCAGGCCACCCCATACATCACCGGCAGAAAGTCCGGCAGACCTCCCCCCAGACCGGGGGTGCTGAGGGCCGGGGAGAAGGATGCTACCTTCGCCTTCGGATTGGCCCGCCGCACCCCCTTCGCGGCAAAGTACATCATATCCACTGCGATGTCCATCTTCTCCTCCGGGGTGAAGGGATGGCTCATGTCGCCGTCCAGGAAGCCCTCCGGGTGAAGGAAGGCATTCAGATTCCACTCGTTGCCCACCTCCCAGATGCTGACCTCCGGGAAGAGGGAGACCATGGTTTGCCAGCTCTGCTCCAGCATCTCCAGGGCACGCATGTAAAGACTGCCGGGCGTCAGGTCCCGCTTCGGCATGGCGTGGCCCTTCCGCTGCCTGCAGCCCTCCGGCAGAAACCAGTCGTGGCTCATGCCCGTAACCTCGATGTCCAGCTCCTTCGCCCGCTTCAGCAGCCGGCGATGGCGCTCCACCTCCACCCCGTCGGGAGTGACCGGGTCCTTCAGCACCTCCGTCAGGTGCATCCAGGAGCGGAAGGCATTGCAGCCCATGCCCCTGACCAGGTCCAGACAGGCCGCCGGGGATATGCCGTCGTCCCGCTCCCGCTGTACCAGAGGCTCTCCCACTCCAAAGAAACGCTCCGAATACATGTGTTCTTTACCTCCTGCATACCGGGCACATCCGTACCCTCTTTCTTGATGCCTGCTCCGGCAACAGGGATCCGGGACCATACTGTCCCCACCCTGCCGGTTTTTCCCCTTCCCGCCTCTCTCCGGAAGCCCCCAGTCACTCATCCTCCTGGTCCAGGGGGATCCGGAAGCGGGTGACGGCGCCGCCGTCGTTGAAAAATTCGCACTCCGCCTCCTCCCCGTAGAGCATGCGGATGCGCATCAGAGTGTTGCGCAGCCCCACCCGGTCCCGCAGGGCATCCAGGTTCCCCGCTGCCAGCGCCTCCAGCAGCCAGTCCGGGTAGCCTGCTCCGTTGTCCTTTACCGTGATGCAGGCCTGGGGGGTGATCCCCGACTCGCAGTAGCCCACAGACAGACGGATCTTTGTGAAGCGGTCCGGAGAGATGGAGTACTTGATGGAGTTCTCCACAAAATTGGGCAGAATCATGCTGGGGATGGAGATGTCCTCCACGAAGGGATCCACCGTGACCTTGTAATCAAACTGGCCCTCATAGCGCATGGCCTGGATGCCCATGTAATCCTCCAGCTGCTTCAGCTCGTCCTGCAGGGGCACAAAGTCGCCCTCCTGGCTCAGCAGGGAGCGCATGTAGTTGGCAGAGAAGCGCATCAGCTTCTTCGCCGCATCATATTCCCCGCAGGTGATCATGTTGTAGGCCATGTTGAGGGTGTTCACCATGAAATGGGGTCGCAGCTGGTAGGACAGGTTCTGCAGCCTGGTTTTCTCATTCTCCAGCTGCTTCTCATAGACGGCAATCTTCAGATTGCGGATCTGTTCCGCCATCCCATTGAAGGTGGTCCCGATCTGCACAAACTCCCGGGTCTTCTCCTCCTGGGCAGCCATCCGTGTCCCCAGGTCGCCCTGCTCCAGCTTCTCCATGGCGGAGGTGAGCCGGTGAAGGGGCCGGATGATGAGATGTCGCAGCAGCAGGTAGACAAGGGGGACCGAGGCCAGCATGAAGAGGGTGATCACCACCAGATAGCGCTGGATGAAGGGCATGGAGGCAAGAGCCTCCTCCTGGGGGAGAATCTCACACAGCACCAGGGAGCACTTTTCCGAGGGGGCCTGGAGAAGGACACTCTTCGCCGGAAGCTGCTCCCGCATCTCCGGAAGCTGATCCTCCCGGCAGAAGCGGACACCGCCGGGGGCCAGGTCCTCCATGGCGGACAGCTGGTCCAGGTTCAGCAGAGCCCCGCCGTAGATTCCGTTGCTGGCATAGCACAGCACCAGACAGCGGCTGTCCCCGATGCGGCACTCCTGCCAGCCCTCCCCCGCGATCCCGTGCAGCTGCCGGGTCACGAAATCCTCGGCAGCCTGTTCCGTCAGGGTGGCCCGATCCAGCAGATAGGTGTAGTGGAACTGGGAGGCGGGAACGCTCAGAAAAAAGCCGCTTATGTACTGGTAGTAGAGTGCGGTACGGGCAATCTCCTGGTTAATGGCGTTGGCCGCATAGAAAAAGCGGGGGCTGGACCGGTCGGTCAGATAGATGGTGGTGCCGTTGCCGAAGGTCAGGGAATTCATGTAGTTGGCCGCCAGATCCAGCTCCCGGTCAATCTGGGACATGCGGGTCTCCAGCAGCTGGGTTCTGGAGCGCTCCACCTCTTCCACCCCGCTGTGCAGAAAGCGGACATTGATGAACGCAGAGAGAAACACAACCGGCAAAAGGAGAAGAAAAATTACCAGAACCAGCTGAACTGTGATAGAATGTGGTCTGGAGATTCGTTCGGAAGCCATGACAAGCACCTCACTTGCATCCGTCTGGAGGGGGACGAAGCAGACCGAAGAGAGGAGATTTCTCATGAACCTGCTCATCGTCGATGACGAGGTCAGTTCCATCCGGGCCGTTTCACAGATGCTGAGCTGGCAGGATCTGGGCATTGACCGGGTTCTCACCGCCCGCAGTGCCCAGGAGGCCAGAACCTGCATCCTGGAAACCCCCATCGACATCCTGCTCTGCGACATTGAGATGCCTCAGGAGAGCGGGCTGGATCTGCTGGAGTGGATCAACCGCCAGCAGCTGGACATCTGCTGCATCCTCATGACCTGCTATGCGGAATTCTCCTACGCCCAGCGGGCCGTCAAGCTGGGCAGCCTTGCCTACCTGCTCAAGCCAATCGACCCCCAGGAACTGGAACGGGAAATCCGTGCCGCCATCTCCCGGAAGGAGGAGATGGCCCGCATGCGCTCCACCCAGCAGCTCTGGGACGAAAACGCCGAGAAAACCTGCCAGCAGTTTCTGCGGGACCTGTTTTATGAGGAGGTCCCCTCCGACCCCGCAGTCATCCGCCGGGAAATCGCCCGCCTCAGCCTTCCCCTGGATCCCGACGGATGTTACTGCCCGGTGCTGCTGTCGGTGCGCCGTTGGGGAGAGGACCCCAGCCGGGAGGAGGAGGACGCCGCCTACGGCCGCTACGCCGTACACAACGTGGCCTCCGAGCTGCTGGAGCGGGAGACCAGGTCCTCCCGCTGCTGGCATACCGTGATCCGCTTCGGGAAAAATGACCTGCTGATCCTCTGCGGCGGTTCCGACCCCCAGCAGCTGCGCAGTCTGAGCCGGACCTTCGCCCAGGCCTACCAGCAGGCCGAACAGAACTGTCTCCACAGTCAGACCGTCTGCTACGTGGGCAGGGCTCAGCCCCTGGTGCAGCTTTCCGCTGAGATTGAGGCACTGCTGCACCTGGACAGCAATCATCTGCAGAACCGGGGACTGGTGATGCACGAAGCCCAGGAGGCCCCTCTGCCGGCGGAGTCCGATCTGACAGGACGCTTTGAGCGCTGGACCGCACTTCTGGAGGGAGAGCAGTTCGCCCGGGTCCGCAGGGAAATCGGGGACTATCTCTCCCGCCAGGCCCGCCGGCCCGGCTTCAACCGCAGGAGATTCATCTACTTTCTCAACAGCTATGCCGGCATGCTGGTGGGGTATGCGGAGCGCCATCATTTCCCCCTGAACCGGCTCACTGCAGAGCCCGCCAACGCAGACTGCTTTGAACGCTCGGACCAGAGCCCGGAGGAGATGCTTGCCTGGGTTGAGTGCTCTCTCACCCAGCTGGAACAGGGAAACGCCCGCTTCAGCCAGGACCCCGTCACCGCCACCCGGGCCTTCATTGAGGACCACCTCTCCGAGGAGCTGGATGTCTCCCAGATTGCCGAAAACGTCCACCTCAACCAGGACTATCTGACCCGGATCTTCAAGCGGGAAACCGGCGTCTCCGTCAAGAGCTACGTGGTCAGCCGCCGCATGGAGAAGGCAAGGAATCTTCTGCAGACCACCCGGCTGCCCATTACCGATGTGGCCTGCCAGGTGGGCTACTCCAACTACACCAGCTTCAACCGGGTCTTCAAGAAGACCTTCCGCATGTCCCCCCAGAGTTTCCGGAAACAGGCTGACTGACCCTTCCTCTGCCGCCAGCATAGCAGAAAGATGCTGCAATCTCAAGATCCCGGGCCGGATTGGTCGGAAAAGGGTAAGAACATGTAGTAAAAGGATGAGTATGTGATGATTTTGCCAGTGCAGCGATTTCTCTCCCTGCTTCTTGTCCTGGCCTGCACACTGGCCCTGGCGGCCTGCCATGCCCCGGAGGGGAGCAGTTCTCCACCTCCTCCCTCCGGCGATGTGCTCTCCTTTCCTCTGATCATTTCCGGAGAGGCGCCGGACAATCTGGATCGGGTCCAGGACCGTCTGAACGGCTACGTCCAGGAGAAGGTAGGAGCCGCAATCCGCTTCGTTCCGGTTCAGATCGACACCCTGGAGAACTTCTACCTGCTGCAGAAGTCCAGTGCCCAGGTCACGGATTTCCTCTGCCTCATGCCGGCGGGGACCCTGCTGTCCACCATGGTGGAGGCCGGCCTGGTCATCCCCCTGGATGATCTGCTGGAGCAGTATGGGAAGGGCATCCTGGATGCCGCTGCCGACATCCTGGAAGTAGGCAGCCTGGGTGGCACCCAGTACATGATCCCGGAAGTCAAGGATGTCTACACCATGGGCACCAGCCTGGAGTTCAATGCCGCCCTGGTCAGGAAGTACGGGTTTTCCATTGCCGGCATCCGGACCATCCGGGACGTGGAACCCATGCTGGAGGTCATTGCCCGCCAGGAGCCGGATGTCATCCCCCTCACCGCCGGCAATCAGACCCTGGGCTATACCGGTCTCCTGGGGGGCTACGATGAGCTGGGAAACTCCCTGGGGGTGCTGAACCTGCGGGCAGGACCACAGCGGACCGTGGTGAACTGGTTTGAAACTCCCCAGTTTCGGGATCTGGTCCTCCTGATGCGCAGCTGGTATCAGAAGGGATACATCCACCCGGACGCCCTGGTGCGGCAGAGAAGCGGCACCCAGCTGCTTCTCAGCGGAGAGGCCTTCTGCAACATCGGCACCATCATGCCCACCGGGGACCAGGGCACCGACCTGGACAATCCCTCCGGGCTGGTGGAGGTGCAGCTCTCCGACCAGCCTCAGCTGCTCAACAGCTATTCCGCCGGACTGGAAGGAGTCTGCATCTCCGCCTTCTGCCCCTGCCCGGACAAGGCCATGCGCTTTCTGGAACTGCTTTACACGGATCCCTATGTGGTGAACCTGCTGGAATACGGCCTGGAAGGTGAAAACTACACCCTGACCGACGACGGTCTTGTAGACAACGGAGGCAGCAATTTCCTGATGTTCGGGCAGCCTCTGAACCAGACCCTGCGCCGGAACAACCTCAGCACCGGAGCCGACTATCTGGAAACCTGCAGACAGTTCGCCGCCGGAGACGTGGTCTCGCCTGCCTTTGGATTTGTCTTTGACACCTCTCCGGTCACCCGCGAGACTGCCCTCTGTCAGGCCGTTGTGGATGAATACCTGCCGGTCATCGACTGCGGCTGCGTGGACCCTGACACCGAAATTCCCCGTTTCACGGCAGCACTCCGGGAGGCGGGCATCGACACCATTGTGGCGGAAAAACAGCGGCAGCTGGACCTGTGGGCAGCCGCTCAGCCCTGAGCGGCGCTCAGGGGGCGAACCCCATAAAACGGGGGGAGCATCGGCACATGCCGGTGCTCCCCTTTTGCCGCAGTATTTCCCATTGCAACGCTGCCGGTCTGCCGGCTGCTCACTTTCAGGTCCCTTCTCTTCCGGCTCCGGAGGGGATGCGCTGCTTCCGGCAGGTATGGTGACAGTATGGCACCTCGAACAGCAGCATCACCGACCATCCCGCAGCACAGGCAAAGGCAATTCCAGTAATCCCCATTCTGGGCACCAGCACGGCGGTGCCCACCGTCCGGATGGAAATCTGGATGAATGTACCGAGAATGGTGGTGTACATCTTTCCCATGCCCCGGAAAAACCCCTGAAAACCGTTTGTCATGGCGGGGAACAGGTAGAACAGTGCCATCCAGGCCAGGTAGCGGCTGCCAAGGGCAATGACCTGGGCACTCCCCTCCCCCGCAATAAACAGGGAGACCATCGGAACCCGAAACAGTGCGGTCACGGTGCCGATGCCCAGCCAGTACAGCACCTCCAGCCGCATGCCGGCACGGAACCCGGGCAGCAGCCGCTCTTTCTTTCCCGCCCCCCGGTTCTGGGCCAGGAAGGTGGAGATGGCGGAGGAGATGCTCTGCTCGGGAATGCAGGCAAAATCGTCCATACGGCTGACCGCCTGAAAGGCGGCAATGCCGTCAACCCCCAGCAGGTTCACCTGCCCCTGGATCAGCACCTTGCCGATGGGCTGCACAGACTGCTGAAAGGCGGTAGGCGCCGCATAGGCCACAATTTTCTTTAAAAGTTCAGGGTTTCGTGCCCAGTCCTCTCCCCGTGGCCACAGCTGGGGAAACCGGCGGATCATCCATCCCGCCGCCAGAGCGGCGGACGCGCCCTCCGCCACCACTGTGGTCACGGCACTGCAGAGAATGCCGAACCCCAGAACCCCCAGAAAGAACAGGTCCAGCAGCGCATTGAGAACGGCGGAAAAGGCAAGAAACCGCAGAGGGGTCCTGGAGTCCCCTGCACTTTTCAGGGCTGACGCCGCCGCATTGTAGAAGAAGGTGAAGGGCGTCCCCAGGAAAATGATGCGCAGGTATGCCGTCGCAATGTCCAGAATATCCTCCGGCACCGTCAGCGCCCGCAGGACGGCTCCTGCCAGAACCAGACCCAGCACAGTGGCCAGGCCGCAGAGAGCCGCTCCGAAGCGCAGGGATGTAGCCAGAATCCGCCGAAGGCTGCCCAGGTCCCCGGCGCCGAAGGCCTCACTCATCAGCACTCCTGCCCCGATGCACATCCCGGTGACCGCCAGGATCACCAGATTCATCACCGGTGCAGCAATTCCCTCCGCCGCCAGTGCATCCCTGCCGATAAAGCGGCCCGCAATCATGGAGTCCACCGCGTTGTAGGCCAGCTGCAGCCAGTTCCCCAGCAGCAGCGGCAACGCGTAACGCCAGATGTGTCCGTAAGCCGACCCCTTCGTCATGTCCCGCATCATATCGCCTCCCGGGAACCGGAGCGCTTTCTTCCCGGCCCCGGCCTCCCAGTATACCACAGATCCATCCTCCGATCAAGCCGGCATGCTTTCCTGCCGCCTGGGGGGATGGTTTTTCCGGGTTTCCTCTGAAAATCAGTATCTCCTGCCGGAAAACGTGCATTTTGACGGACCGGTTCTTCCATTAAAAGGTATTGAACCGTTTTCAATGGCAGTTCCCCCATTTTTTATTGGTCATTTCGCACAAAATAGCCCCTCTGTTTTTAGCGGTTCTTCCAAATCTCATTTCTTTTTCCAGAAAATACTTGTCAATAGCAGATCGAATCGCTATAATAGGGCCAGAGCTGGTGGAAACGTTTCCACCACTGACGCCGCTGTTGCGGCGTATCTGCATCAAGGAGGATCATTGAAATGAGAAAGAAGTGGTTGGCCCTTGCTCTCGTCGCTGCCATGGCACTCAGTCTTCTGACCGCCTGCGGCGGCGGAGGGGGAAGCAGCAGTGTCTCCGGTTCCGGCAGCGCAGGAGGTTCCGGCAGTACCAGCAGCTCCGGAAGCTCCAGCAGTTCCGGAGGTTCCGGCTCCGGCACCTCCACCAGCGGAGGTTCCGTCTACTACCTCAACTTCAAGCCTGAGGCTGATACCGCCCTGCAGGATCTGGCCAAGACCTATACGGAACAGACCGGCGTGCCTGTAAAGGTTCTCACCGCCGCTTCCGGCACCTACTCTGACACGCTTACCGCCGAGATGGGGAAAACCGATGCTCCCACCATCTTCAACATCGGCAACGCAGCCGGCATGGCGGACTGGGGTGACTACGCTCTGGACCTGACCGGCGCTCCCTTCTTCGACGAGCGGGTGAACGACGATTATGTGCTCTACGACGAAGCCGGAACTCCGAAGGCTCTCGGGTACTGCTATGAATCATTTGGAATCATCGTGAATACCGCTCTGCTGAAGCAGGCAGGATACGAACTCACTGACATCACCAACTTCGAGACCCTGAAAAAGGTCGCCGACGACATCCACGCCCGTGCAGGGGAACTGGGCTTTGATGCCTTCTCCTCCCCCGGCCTGGAGGACTCCTCCAGCTGGCGTTTCTCCGGCCACCTTGCCAATATCCCCCTGTACTACGAGTATAAGGACGCCAACCTGACCGTAGGCTCCATTCCCCCTGAAATCCAGGGGACCTATCTGGACAACTACCGCAACATCTGGGACCTGTACATCACCGACACCGCCGCCTCTGCCACCAGCCTCTCCTCCTCCACCGGTGATGAGTCCGAGGCGGAATTCGGCCAGGGCAAGGCCGTCTTCTATCAGAACGGCGACTGGGAGTTTGCCTCTCTGACCAGCGATCCCGACAAGGCCTTCAACATGAATCCGGATGACCTCGCCATGATCCCCATCTACTGCGGCGTCTCCGGCGAAGAGAATGCCGGCCTGTGCTCCGGCACCGAGAACTGCTGGGCCCTCAATGCCAAGGCATCCGAAGAGGACATCCAGGCCTCCAAGGACTTCCTGTACTGGCTGGTCACCTCGGAGGAGGGCACCACCATGCTGTCCGAGCAGTTCAGCGGCATTCCCTTCAAGAATGCCAAGCCCTCGGCCAACGTCTTCGGGGCAGACGCCTCTGAATACGTCTCCGCCGGGAAGTACTCCATGTTCTGGGCTTTCAACGACACCCCCAACGTGGACAGCTGGCGCGCCACGGTGGTCACCGCTCTGACCGCCTACTCCGCCGATCCCACGGATGAAAACTGGGCCTCCGTTGTGGAAGCTTTCGTAGACGGCTGGGCCTATGAATACAACATCGTGAACGGCTGATCTCCCCATACCGGAGAGGACGGGCCCGGTGCCCGCCCTCTCCATGAACCGCCCCTCCGGAGTTTCCCCTTCTCGGTGGGGGCGGTCTTTTCATCTTCCGGAGGGAGGGAACAAGTTGTTTAGAAAAAAGAAAAAAACCGGCGATGGAACCTCCGTGAACTGCTGGCTGGTGCGCCGTCCCATCCAGCGGTGGTTTCCTCTGTTCATCCTGCCCACCTTTCTCTGCTTTCTGATCGGGTTCGTCTGGCCCTTTCTGCAGGGCATATATCTTTCTTTCTGTAATTTCAATACCCCGAAGGATGCCAAATGGGTCGGCATTGCCAACTACCTCAAGGCCTTCCAGGATGCCGGCTTCGTCCACGCCTTCTGGAACACCGCAGCCTTCGCCGTAGTCTCCATCGTTGTGATCAATGTCATCGCCTTCTTCATTGCCTACGCCCTGACCCAGAAGATGCGCGGCGCCAATCTTTTCCGCACCGTCTTCTTCATGCCCAACCTGATCGGCGGGGTGGTGCTGGGTTACATCTGGTCCATCATTTTCGATGCCATTCTCAGAGGATACAGCACCTACCTGACGGCAAAAGCCTCCTACGGCTTCTGGGGGCTGGTGATCCTGGTAGCCTGGCAGCAGATCGGCTACATGATGATCATCTACATCGCCGGATTCCAGTCCCTCTCCAGCGAGATTCTGGAATCCGCCCGTATGGACGGGGCCAACGGCTGGCAGACCCTCATCCACATCGTCATCCCCAATATCATGCCGTCCATTACCATCTGCACGTTCCTCACTCTGACCAACTCCTTCAAACTCTTCGATCAGAACCTTGCTCTGACCGGAGGGGCACCCTCTGTGATGCTGCACGGGGCCAAGGTCAACATGACGGAGCTGCTGGCTCTGAACATCTACTCCACCTACAACATCAGCCGTAACTACCACGGGGTGGCACAGGCAAAGGCCGTGATCTTCTTCCTGCTGGTGGCCGTGCTCGCCATTCTCCAGCTGAACGTCACCCGCAGCAAGGAGGTGCAGCAGTAATGCACAGAAAATCCCAGTACAGCACCTTCAGCAAGGTCCTCACCGTCGTTTTCCTGCTCCTGTGTCTGATCTGGATCATGCCCATTGTGGAGGTCTTCCTGAATGCCTTCAAAAGCAACGCAGCCATCAACACGGACGCCTTTGCCCTCCCGGATGCGGAGAGCTTTGTGGGCCTGGACAATTTCCGTAAGGGCCTGACCTTCGGCAACTACCCCTTCCTCAAATCGGCCTTCTTCAGTGTGTTCATCACCGTGGTCTCCGTGGCCCTGATTCTCCTTTTCACCTCCATGAGCGCCTGGTACATTGCCCGGGTCAACTCCCGCTTTTCCAGGTTCTTCTACTTCCTGTGCCTGTTCTCCATGATCGTTCCCTTCCAGATGGTGATGTTCACTCTGACCTTCACGGCGGACCAGCTGAAGCTGAATACACCGTGGACCATACCGGTGGTCTATCTGGGGTTCGGCGCAGGACTTGCCATCTTCATGTTTGTGGGGTTCATCAAGGGGCTCCCTCTTGAGATCGAAGAGGCGGCAGCCATCGACGGCTGCGGTCCGGTGCGCACCTTCTTCCTGATTGTGCTGCCCATGCTCCGGCCCACACTCATCTCTGTGGGCATTCTGGAGACCATGTGGGTCTGGAACGACTATCTTCTGCCCTATCTGGTGATGGATGTGAACAAGTACAAAACCATTCCCATCCACATCCAGTATCTGAAGGGCAGTTACGGCAGCGTGGACCTGGGTGCCACCATGGCAGTCATCCTGCTGAGCATCATCCCCATCATCATCGTGTACATGTTCTGCCAGAAACATATTATCCGGGGTGTGGCTGCCGGTGCCGTCAAGGGCTGAATCGCCTGTGACACAGCCGCTCCCCTCCGGGTCTCCGGTCCGGAAGTCCGGAATGCGTCTCAACAGGAGGAGAATGCTCTCGTGACCATCCGAGATGTGGCTCAGCGCTCAGGCTATGCCGTGGGAACCGTCTCCCGGGTACTCAACAACAGTCCCGGAGTAAGTGAAACCGCCCGGGCAAAGATTCTGAGCGTGGTAGAGGAACTGAACTACCGTCCCAACCCCAATGCCCGCCAGCTGAAACAGCGGGAACCCCGTGGCTTCAGCATCATCGTGAAGGGCACCAGCAATCATCTCTTTGCCGGCATCGTGGAAACGATGCAGTCCCTGCTCCGGAAAGACAGAGGGGCGGTCTCTCCCTCCTACACGGACGAGGACGGCGACGAAGTGGAACTGGCCATTCAGGTCTGTCAGGAGCAGAATCCCCTGGGCATTCTCTTCCTGGGGGGAGATGGAACCAACTTTGCCCGCCGCTTCTCTGCCATCTCCTGTCCCTGCGTCCTCGTCACCACCCGGGCTGACACACTGGGGTTCTCCAATCTTTCCAGCGTCTCCACCGATGATGTGGCAGGAGCAGCCTGTGCCATGGGCCATCTCCTGGACGCCGGACACCGCCATGTGGGAATCATCGGCGGGCACGAATCCCCTGGTGCCCCGTTCCGCACCTCCAACACCAGTCACCTGCGTCTGAGCGGGTGTCAGCAGGCCTACCTGCAGCGGGGACTTCCCTTTAACCCGGAGCAGCAGGCGGTGCCCGCACGCTATTCCCTCCGGGGAGGCTATGAGGCTGCCTGTTCCCTTCTGGACCGCTCTCCCCAGCTGACTGCCATCCTTGCCATGTCGGATATCATGGCAATCGGAGCACTGCGGGCCATCTGCGACCGGGGGCTGCGGGTTCCGGAGGACATCTCTCTGATCGGGTACGACGGTATCGAGCAGGCCTCCTACTGCATTCCCCGTCTAACCACCATCTGCCAGAACGCCGACCTGCTGGCCCGGAGAAGCGTGGATATCCTGATGCAGCAGATCAGCGGAGGTCCTGCCGTCCATGAAATCATCCCCTTCCGGCTGAGTCGGGGGGAGAGCGTCCGGGTCATCTCCCCTTCCCCCTAAGGGCTTCCCCCTCTTCCCGGCGAAATTCCGTTCCAAAAATAAGAGGTATCCACTCCCATGAATCTGACTCGTTCCGCCGGCGTCCTGATGCATCTGACCAGTCTGCCCTCCCCCTACGGCATCGGCACCATGGGCCAGGCTGCCCGGGATTTCGCCCGTTTCCTCTCCCGCAGCGGTCAGCAGTGGTGGCAGATCCTTCCCATCGGCCCCACCAGCTTCGGGGATTCTCCCTACCAGAGTTTTTCCACCTTCGCCGGAAATCCCTATCTCATTGATCTGGATGATCTGATCGGAGAAGGTCTGCTGGACAGGTCCGAGGTGGAACAGATCTCCTGGGGCAGCAATCCTGCCCGCGTGGACTACGGCCTGCTTTACCGGGAGCGCTACCCCGTTCTGCGCAGGGCCACTGCCCGGCTGCTCCGCTCCCCTCCCGCCGATTACCCCGCCTTTCTGGAGGAGATGGGGGACTGGCTTCCGGACTATGCCCTCTTCATGGCCCTGAAGGGCGAAAACGGAGGCCGCCCCTGGCTGGAGTGGCCTCCGGCACTCCGCCACCGGCTTCCGGAGGCTCTGGCCTGCGCCCGAAACCGGCTCCGGGAGGAAATCTCCTTCTGGGAGGCGGTACAATACCTCTTCTTCCGCCAGTGGCGGGCCCTGAAAACATTTGTCAACCGCTGTGGCGTACAGCTGATCGGGGACATGCCCATCTATGTGGCGGAGGATTCCGCCGACGTGTGGGCAGATCCCCGCCAGTTTCAGCTGGATACCGAACTGCGACCGGTGGAAGTAGCGGGCTGTCCCCCGGACGCTTTTGCCGCTGACGGTCAGCTGTGGGGAAATCCCCTCTTTGACTGGGATGCCATGGAGGCAGAGGGCTTCACCTGGTGGATCCGGCGCATCGACCGCCAGCGGGCCTTCTTTGATCTGCTGCGCATCGACCACTTTCGGGGGCTGGAGAGCTACTATGCCATTCCCTTCGGCAGCCCCACCGCCCATGGCGGCCGCTGGCGCAGGGGACCGGGCATGAAGCTTTTCCGGGCGGTGGAGGGCGCCCTCGGCCCTCTGAACCTGATCGCCGAGGACCTGGGCTATGTTACGGAGGAAGTGCGTCAGCTGCTGCGGGACTCCGGATTTCCCGGCATCAAGGTTCTCCAGTTCGCCTTTGATGCCCGGGAGAAAAGCGACTACCTGCCCCATAATTACGATCGCCACTGCGTGGTCTACGTGGGCACCCACGACAATGACACCGCCCTCGGCTGGCTCTCCACCGTAGCGCCGGCAGATCGGGCCTATGCCACGGACTATCTGAAGCTGACCGAAGCGGAGGGGCTCAACTGGGGCCTTATGAGAGGGGCCTGGAGTACCTGCGCAGTCCTTGCGGTGGTACAGGCACAGGACCTTCTGGGACTGGGCAGCGATTCCCGCATGAACACCCCTTCCACCCTGGGTTCCAACTGGCAGTGGCGGGCTCTGCCGGGTGCCTTCACCCCGGAACTCTCCGCCAGGCTTCGCCACGAAACCAGCCTCTACGGCAGACTCCCAGGACCCCCCTCTTCCCCATCCTGAACGCCGGAGACCGGACTCCCTCCCGGAGGGAATCCGGTCTTTTTCTTCGCTGCGGACAGACCGCCCAAAATCAGATTGTCCCCTGCTGCGCAACGACCGCAGCAGGGGACCCAGAACACTCTCAGCGGATGGGCTCAAAATCAGAAGCGCCGTGCTTGCACAGGGGGCAGATGAAGTCTTCGGGGAGCTCGTCGCCCTCGTAGACATAGCCG
>CAYXVN010000004.1:0-24017 GCA_964468565.1 uncultured Oscillospiraceae bacterium
TCTGCGGCGACCTGTTCAAGGTCACCCCGCTGCTCATTGAGGCCATCAAGGCCGCCAAGGCAGCAAAGTAAGCACTTCCAGTGTGTGATTCACCCCGCTTCCGGGAAACCGGAGGCGGGGTTTTTTGACCTCAGGGGCCATGGCTGGGGGCAGAGGGGACAGGCTGACCGCCATATTCCGAAGCTCTCCGGGAGCTGACGGGCTCAGCAGGGGAATGCCGCTGCGCACCACCGGGTCCACCGGACAAAAAAGGACCGCCGGAAGGCGGTCCTCTCTGCTCCGGGGATCCTGCGGAGACGGGGAACTGAATTGTCCACCGAGTTTTCCACTTTTTCCACAAATTTATCCACAGGGGGTGTGCGAATCCGTGGATAATCCGGGGAAGAAAGTGCGCAGACACTCCGGATTCTTATCCCAGGGCGATGTCCCGGGTGGCGCAGGCGTTGAGATCCGTGCCGGCGATATGCCCGGCGAGAAATTCGTAGTACCCCTGGCAGCCGATCATGGCGGCGTTGTCCCCGCACCAGGCCAGGTCCGGCAGGAACAGACGGACGCCGCCGGCCTGGCAGGCCTTCACCAGGTCTGCCCGGATGCGCCGGTTTGCCGCCACCCCGCCGGCGACCGCCACCTTGCCGTAGCCCATCTGCCGGGAAGCCTCCATCACCCGGGGCACCAGGGTATCGCTGACCGCCCGGCCGAAGCTGGCGGCGAAGGAGGGCAGATCCAGCTCCTCACCTTTCTGCCGGGTGTTGTGGATCAGGTTGAGGCAGGCGGTTTTGAGGCCGGAAAAGGACATGTCCAGGTCCGCCCCGTGGACATGGGCCCGGGGAAGCTGATATTTCAGATCGTCACCGCCCTGGCTGAGCCGGTCCATGGGTCCGCCTCCCGGGTATCCGATGCCCAGAACCCGGGCCACCTTGTCGAAGCACTCGCCGGCGGCATCGTCCCGGGTGCCGCCCAGAACGGACATCTCCGTATAGGAGTGCACATCCACGATGGCGGTGGTGCCGCCGGAGATGCACAGGCAGACAAAGGGGGGTTCCAGATCCGGGTGGGTGAGATAATTGGCGGCGATGTGACCCCGCACATGGTGGACGGGAATCAGGGGAAGGTTCAGAGCCAGGGCGACTCCCTTGGCAAAGCTGACCCCCACCAGCAGTGCTCCGATGAGCCCCGGGGCGCAGGTGACGGCCACCCCATCCAGGTCGGCATGCACCAGGCCCGCCTGGGTCAGGGCCAGATCGGCCAGGCCGGTGATGGTTTCGATATGCCTGCGGGAGGCGATCTCGGGGACCACGCCGCCGTAGATGGTGTGCATTTCGATCTGCGAGGATACGCAGCTGGACAGAACGGTGCGCCCGTCCCGGACAACGGCCACGGCGGTGTCGTCGCAGGATGACTCGATGGCCAGAATGTTCATGCGGATGCCTCCAGGATGCGCAGATACCGCGCAAAAAACTCGGGGGTGGTGCCCTGCCGGTACAGGTCCAGATAGGCCTGCTCCAGGTTCTGTCCCCTGCCCAGGACAAGAGCCTGGTAATGGACGCCGAAGAGCAGCACATCGAAGCCGGCCCGGACGAAGCCCAGACGCCGGTAGAAGTTCAGACGCCGCTCCTGAAGGCGCCGCTGCTCCGGATCCTCTGCAGTGGGGGCCTCGGCCTCCACCAGAATGGGGGTCCGGGGGAGATAGCGCTGCTGCAGTCCCTCCACCAGAAGGGAACCCAGATTCCCGCCCCGCCGGTCTTCCAGGGTGACCAGGTAGTCCAGAAGAACACAGGAGCCCTCCGGACTGCGCCACATGAGGGCCCAGCTGAGATCCTCTCCTCCGTCGTTCAGGGCCCAGGCATCGTAACAGCCCGCGTCCAGATGCCGCTGCATGACGGAGAAGGGCTTGAGTTCCTCCGGGGGGAAGGTGCGGCGGAGGACAGTGCAGTGGAGCCGGTACAGCTCGTCACGATTCAGAAGGCGCAGTTTCATGGCAGAACCTCCTGGTCAGGATCAGGGCGTCCTCTCTGGGACACAGGTAATAGTTCCGGCGACGGCCGGCCTCAAGAAACCCGAACTTCTGATAGAGGGCTATGGCCGCTCCGTTGGAGGTGCGGACCTCCAGACTGAGGAAAGCCAGACGGTCCTCCCCAAAGCGGCAGAAGTTATCCAGCAGGGCGGAGGCCACGCCGCGGCGCCGGGCATCCGGGGATACGGCAATATTGTCGATATATCCCTCATCCAATATGGCATGAAGGCCGGCATAGCCCAGAATGCTGCCCTCACCGCCCTCTGCCACAAGAAAAAAGGCCTGCGGGTCAGAGAGGGCATCCTCCAGCATCTGCGCCGTCCAGGGCATGGAGAAGCACTCCCGCTCCAGGGCGGCAATCCGGGGGATGTGGCGCTCCTCCATGGGGATAATCTGAAAGTTCATGGGAGGCCTCCTTGTGCAGTGTCCGCCGTGATGCACCAGAGCCGCGCCGCCGGCAGGAGATGAGGGTGCTGTCCGGGGAGAGGGGGATGGCCGCTCACAGGGCCCCGAACAGGTGCAGGCCAATGAGATTCAGGGCCAGATTGGCGGCGGCGTGGACCAGCCAGCCGCACCAGATGGATCCGTGGCGGTCCAGCCAGGCGAGAAGAAGGCCGGAGAGAACCAGGGCCTGAATCATCAGGAGAAAGAGGGGCGGAGCAACCCGGCCCTCCAGAATGGAGACATGGTACAGTGCGAAGGCCAGGGAGGAGAAGAGCCAGGGGAAGGGGCCGGGGAGAGTCTGGCGCAGGGTGAGGAAGGCAAAGCCCCGGAAGAAGAACTCCTCCAGCAGGGAGTTGCAGAAACTGATATACAGTGCCACTACCAGGAAGCCCTGCCGGGTGATGCCCTCCCGGGCCACGCTGGCGGGGATGTCAGAGAGGTCCAGCCAGGGGGCCAGCAGGGCGTATCCGGCCAGAATGACGCAGCAGGCGGAGATGGCCAGGAGAAGAGAGAGTTCCAGTTCCCGCTTCTCCGGGGGGTGAAAGCTGGCCAGGAGGGTATCGTCTCCGGAGAGGAGGGAATAGAACCCTGCGGTGGGGAGAAAGATGCAGATCCGCAGGACGGATTTCACCGGATAGGAGGGCTGAAGATGAGTTTCCAGAAGGGCCATAAGAATGCAGGCGAGAATCACCAGGGCGGAAATCAGCAGCGGCCCCCGGCTGCGCCGGACAGGGGGCCCCATCAGGCCAGTCCCAGGACGGCCCGTCGGGCCAGAAGGCCGAAATGGCGGGCGGTGGTCCAGGCAACCCGGACAGGGGGCAGTCTCCGGGGATAGGGATCCTTTCCCCATCCGGTTCCCTGGGGGGCGGGCCCCTCCCAGATCCGGAAGGGTTCCAGAGCCCGTTCCAGACCGGGGATGGTGGGACTGGAGGGCAGAGGCACCCCGGTGAGAGAGAAGCGCTTCAGCAGGTCCAGCACAAAGGAGGCACAGGTATGGGTCCGGGGGAGCAGGGGACGGCAGCCGGCCAGGGAGGCCAGGGCCGCCGGGGTATTGTACAGCCAGGAGTCCCGCTCCTGCCAGCAGCGCTCCAGGGTCTCTGTCAGTGCCGTGTACTGCTCCTCCGTAACCGGGAGGCGGCACACCTTCAGACGGGCCCCCTGGTAGCGCAGAAGGGATTCCCGCACCAGACCGCCGTAGAGGGGGGCGTTCTGGTGGTAGCGGGCGAAGGACCACAGAAAGCTCAGATCCTGTTCCAGAGACAGGGATACGTGGTTATAGGGATATCCGGTGGCAAGGCGGATGAGCCGACCCAGGCGGGTAGGGGTGGCGGAGAAGACGATGTAGACCGGGCGGGGCATGGTGGTCTCCTTTCGAAAGAGGGTCAGAATGCAGGGGGACCGGGGGCATTCCCCCGGAGGATGCTGCAGTTCATCCCGGCGGGAAGGGCAGCAGTCCATGGCCCGGATTGCCGGAGCACAGCTTCCGAGGCCTGGTGGGCAGACGGGGGTGGAGGGCAGTCCGGTGCCGGAGGGAAAGCCGGAGGAAGCGGGTCCGGCAGGGGGAGAGAGACTGGGGGTGCCGGCTCCCCTTCGGTGGGACAGGACATGGCAGAAGGAGCACACCGGGACCTGCAGAGGGAGGGCCGGTCAGTGGGTTTCCGCCCAGGTGTGGCCGCTGTGGGTTTCGGCGATGAGGGGCACCGGCAGGGAGACGGCGGACTCCATCTCCTCCTTCAGGATGCGGGAGACGGCCTCCGCCTCTCCCTCGGGGCATTCCACAATCAGTTCATCGTGGACCTGGAGGATCAGACGGCCCTGGAGCCCCTCCTTCAGCAGGCGGTCGTGCACGTGGAGCATGGCGATCTTCATGATGTCTGCCGCCGTGCCCTGGATGGGGGCGTTGAGGGCAACCCGCTCTCCGAAGGAGCGGGTGTTGTAGTTGGAGGACTTCAGCTCCGGCAGCCAGCGCCGCCGCCCGTAGAGGGTGGCCACATAGCCGTCGTTCTTGGCCCGGGTGACAATGTCGTTCATGTAGCTCCGGACCCCGGCATAGTGGAGAAAGTACTTCTCCATGTAGGTCTTGGCCTCCTCCACCGTTACCCCGATGTCCTGGGACAGGGAGAAGGGGGAGATGCCGTAGACGATGCCGAAGTTCACCGCCTTGGCCGAGCGGCGCATGTCCGGTGTGACCTCAGAGAGGGGGACCCCGAAGACCTGGGAGGCGGTGATGGCATGCACATCCTCCCCGCTGTTGAAGCCGTCAATCATGTTCTGGTCGCCGGCGATGCAGGCCAGCAGCCGCAGTTCGATCTGGGAGTAGTCGGCGTCCACCAGCACCTTTCCGGGAGGGGCCACGAACATCTTGCGCATCTCGGCCCCCAGGGGAGTGCGGACGGGGATGTTCTGCAGGTTGGGATCCGTGGAGCTGAGGCGGCCGGTGGCGGTGACGGTGTTCTGGAAGGTGGTGTGCACCCGGCCGCTGGGCAGAATCAGCTTGGTGAGGCCGTCCACGTAGGTGCTCTTCAGCTTGGTCAGCTGCCGGTACTCCAGCACGGCGTCCACGATGGGATGCTTGTCCCGCAGCTTTTCCAGAACGTCCGCGTTGGTGGAGTAGCCCCGGGCGGTCTTCCGCTCAGGGGGGAGATTCAGCTTCTCAAAGAGGATATGGCCCAGCTGCTGGGGAGAGTTGATGTTGAAGTGCTCACCCCCGGCCAGGTCATAGACTCTGGCCTGGACGGCATCCATGTTCTGGGAGAGCATGTCGCCGAAGGCGGCCAGGGCGGTGCGGTCAATGAGGAAGCCCTCCCGCTCCATCTCCGCCAGCACGGTGCACAGGGGCAGCTCCACATTTTCAAACAGATCCCACATGCCCAGTTTCTGCAGCTGCTCCGTCAGGGTGGTCTGCAGGGAGAACACCAGGGCGGTGTGGGAGAGGAGGGCGGCCATGGGGGGAGGCAGCTCCTCAGCCTGTTCCGGCTCCGGGCCGGAGGGGGAGAGACTGAAGAGGGAGTCGAAGGCGCCCTGGTCCAGGTACTCCCGGGACTTGGGAAACTCACGGTTGTAGTACACCAGGCCCAGCTTCTCCAGCTCGTAGCTGCCGTCCGTGGGGGCCAGCAGGTAGGCGGCCACTTCGGTGTCAAAGACAAAGTCGCCGGGGGTGATGCCCTCATCCATCAGGCGGCGCACCAGGGCCTTCACCCCGTGGGTGGATTTGCGGATGCCGGGGAGAAAGAGACTGCGGAGGATCTCATTGTAGTTGTCCAGGCGGTCGGCGAAGAGAAGGGCGCCCAGGGAGACGTTCTCTTCCGGCTGGCAGAGGACGCACATGCCGTCCAGGGAGGGCAGAACCAGCAGGCTCACGTGGTCCTGTCCCCGCCACAGGTCCAGCAGTTCCCGGGCCCGCTCCGGGGAGGACACCACTTCCGCCCGGGTGGGGGCAGCCAGGAACTCCTTTGTCTCCAGGGCGGCCTCCGGAGGGGCAGAGAGATGATACATCTCGATCAGCTTGGCAAACTCCAGGTTCAGGAAGAGCCGGTAAAGCTCCGGCTCATTGGGCTCCTGACACAGGTTGTCCTGGGGACGGAATTCGATGGGGGCGTCTGTGTGGATGGTGGCCAGGTCCTTGGAGAGGAGGGCGTCTGCCCTGCCGGCTTCCAGTTTCAGCAGCAGACTCTTTGTGGCTTTGGTCTTGGAGTCCGGTTTGGGGAGGATATCCGGCATGTGGTCATAGAGAGATTCCACCGTCTGATAGACCTGAATCAGCCCCTTGGCGGTCTTTTCGCCCACCCCCCGGATGCCGGGGATGCAGTCGGAGGTGTCTCCCATAAGTCCCTTCAGGTCAATCAGGTGGATGGGGGCGAAGCCGTATTCCTCCCGGAAGACCTCCGGTGTGTAGACGGTGGTCTCGGTACGTCCCCTGGAGGTCTTCACCAGATTGACCCGGGTGTGCTCCGTCACCAGCTGCAGGGAGTCCCGGTCTCCGGTGACGATGACGGTTTCCCAGCCGGCCTCCGTGTCGATGCGGGCGATGGTGCCCAGCAGGTCATCCGCCTCCCAGCCGTCCAGTTCATAGGTGGGGATGTTCATGGCCGCCAGAATCTCCTTGAGAATGGGCATCTGACTGGCAAGCTCATCCGGCATGCCCTTGCGGTTGGACTTGTAATTGGGGTACTGCAGATGGCGGAAGGTGGGAGCGGGACGGTCAAAGGTGACGCACAGGGCCTCGGGCCTCTCCTCCTCCATGAGTTTGTTGAGCGTAAGCAGAAAGCCGTAGATGGCGTTGGTGGGCTGACCGGAGCGGGTGATCAGATTCTGACTGAGCCCGTAAAAGGACCGGTTGACGATGGAGTTTCCGTCCAGGACCATCAGCTTCATACAGACAGGCGCATGGGTCCGGCCCGGCAGTGCCGGGTGGAGGACCTGCGCCCTGCACCTCCTTCTTTAAATGCGATTGTGTCAGGGGGGTGAACCGGGATCCGGTCTCAGCCTCCCGGAGTTTCCGGAAGGCGGGAGGGGGGATGGGTGCTGCCCTGTTCGGCCATCCCGGTGCCGGGACCCCTTTCCCGCCACTCCCGGATCTCCCTCTGTCTGCGCAAAAAGCTGCCGGGCGGCAGGAGATGTCCCCGGAAGGTTCAGCTGCGGTGAAAGATGGCGTTCAGCCGGGCCACCAGAAACTGAGCACACAGGCCGGTGAAGATTCCGGTGAGGATCCCGGAGATCAGCAGCCAGGGGAGGTAGGCGAAGACCGCCCAGGTCCGCATGACGGCGGCGGCGGCCAGCAGCTGCCCGATGTTGTGGCACACGGCGGCAACCGGGCTGGAGAGCCACAGCTGTCTGCCGGTGAGCACGGGGCGGAGCAGGCACATGGCGCACCAGGCCAGCAGCCCTCCGGAGAGGCTGAAGAAAATGGTCATCATCTGGCCGGAAAAGATGGCACCCAGGAAGACCCGGCACAGCAGAATCATCAGGGCATCGCCGGGGCCCAGGGCGAACACCGCATAGACGGTGACGATGTTGGCCAGGCCCAGCTTGACACCCTGGATGGGAACCAGAGGGGGCAGCTGGGCCTCAGCCAGGAAGATGGTAAGGGCGATGGCGGTGAGCAGGGCCAGGCGGGCGATCCGGCCTGCCCCTTTAACCGGCGGCTGCGTCAAGGCTGCTCCCCCCTCCCGTAAGTTCGATGATCAGCCGGTTGGGCAGACAGACGATGGGGATCCGGCCATCCGAGATGTATCCCTGCTTGACGCAGGTCTGGTCCGGACAGCCGGCCTGTTCCACGCAGATGCGGTTGTGCTCTGCCCGGATCACGTTGGAGAAGCCCCCGGGCCCCTCCACCGTCAGAGTATATGGCACCCACACCCGGCTGAGGTCAATCTCCTCGACCAGCTCTCCGTCGATGGAAATGCGGGCGATTCTGGCCTGGGAGCGGGAGCGGATGGCCAGGAAGAGGATGGAGACCACCAGAAGGACCAGGAGAGCGGCCAGGATGAGTTTTGCACTGCGGTTCATGACAGTACCGTCACCTCCCGGTCCTCATAGCCCTGGGCCAGGGAGAAATATTCCTCCAGCCCGGGGGTGATGGAGATGGAGCCGTCCTCCGCGATGAAGAGGGCGTCAAGGCCCAGTTCCGGATGGGCCTGGAGAAAGGCGCTGCCCCGATCCAGGCCCATGACAAACAGGGCGGTGGAAAGACCATCGCAGAGCAGGCCCGAGGGGCCCAGAACCGTGACGGAGGCCAGGCCGGAGCGGGCGGGGGCAGCGGTGGCGGGGTCCAGAATGTGCCACCAGGTCTGTCCGTCCTGCTCAAAAAAGCGCTGGTAGCCGCCGGAGGTGCTCATGTGGCCGGACAGCTCCACCACGGCCACATATCCCTCGCCCTCAGGGTCCTGTATGCCGACGCGCCAGCGCCCCCCGTCGGGACGCTCCCCCGGGGCAAAGATGGTGCTCTGTCCCAGATCCAGCATGGCGGAGGAGATGCCCTGCTCCTGCAGCAGCTGGGCAAGCCGGTCCGCCGTCCAGCCTTTGGCCACGGCACCCAGGTCCAGTTCCATGCCTTCGGGCAGGGAGCAGGTGTTGCCGGAGAGGGTTACGGCGCTCCAGTCGATGCGGGACACCAGCTGCTCCAGTTCCGCGGCATCGGGCACCCGGTAATCTCCGCTGGGAAACCCCCATGCCTGGAGGGCGGGGTAGGCGGTGATGTCCAGCGTGCCCTCCGTGAGCCGGCAGAGATCCAGGGACTCACGCAGCAGGGAGGCGGTCTCTTCGGAGAGGGAGACCGGGGCTCCGTGGGCCTGATTCAGCTGGTGCAGTTCGCTGCCCGCCTCGTTCACATCCAGGCTCCGGTCCAGATCCTGGATGAGGCTCTCCGCCTGATGGAGAACATCCTGGCAGGTCTGCTCATCTTCACCGTAGAGGGTGAGGTTCATGACGGTGTCCATGGCCAAGAGGGTGGTATCCGCAGAGGGGGTCTCTCTGCTGCAGCTGACCAGGGGACAGAGCAGGAGGAGGGAGAGCAGCAGGGTGGAGATGCGGCGTAGAGAAGTGGAAGGCACAGCAGTCAGCCTTTCATATCAGGATGGGCGAATCGGGGAGCGGCTGAACCTGCCCGGAGAAGGCCGGCAGGGCAGGAGCTCCGGGGTGCCATGTTCTGTCCCGGGGGGACCTGTGGCGGGCCCGGGGCGGGATCGGAAGAAGCGGTCCCAAACCGGAGAATTTCCCTCCCGGGAGAGACCGGAGAGGGTTCAGCCTCCGTTCAGGTCCTGCTTCAGTTCGGCCAGAAAGTTCAGAGCCTGGATGGGAGTCAGCAGGTTGACATCCGTCATACGCAGTTTCTGCAGCACGGTCTCTCCTCCCAGGTCAGCGAGGGAGACCTGAGTCTCCTCCTCCTCCCGGGGAGGGGCCTCCCGGGCGGCCGCTGCGGTACGCTCCAGTTCCCGCAGAATCTCCCGGGCCCGCCGTACCACCCGCTCCGGAATGCCGGCCAGCTTGGCCACCTCCACGCCGTAGCTGCGGTCGGCGCCGCCGGGTACGATCTTGCGCAGGAAGATGACCTCAGACCCCCGCTTCCTGGCGGCGATGTTGTAGTTTTTCACGCCGGGCAGCTGTCCCTCCAGGGCGGTGAGTTCGTGGTAGTGGGTGGCGAAGAGGGTCTTGGCCCCCAGACGGCGGGGATCCGCACACTGCTCCAGGACCGCCCGGGCGATGGCCATGCCGTCGTAGGTGGAGGTGCCCCGGCCGATCTCGTCCAGAATCAGCAGGGAGCGGCGGGTGGCGTGTTTCAGCAGGGCGGCCACTTCGGTCATCTCCACCATGAAGGTGGACTGGCCTGCGGAGAGGTCGTCGCTGGCCCCGATGCGGGTGAAAACCCGGTCCACAATGCCGATGCGGGCCGATTTGGCGGGGACGAAGGAGCCCATCTGGGCCATAAGCACCATAAGGGCCACCTGGCGCATGTAGGTGGACTTGCCCGCCATGTTGGGACCGGTGATGATGGCGCAGAGGTTCTCTCCGCAGTCCATGTGGGTGTCATTGGGTACGAAGGGGGTGTCCTTCAGCATCTTTTCCACCACCGGGTGGCGGCCCTCCACGATGGTGATGGAGGAGGAGGTGTCCACCTGGGGCATGCAGTAGCCGTTGTCGGCGGCTACGGCGGCAAAGGAGCGCAGAACGTCGATCTGGGCCACGGCGGCGGCGGATTTCTGGATGCGGGACAGCTGGGCGCAGACCAGGTCCTTCAGCTCCCCGAACAGCTGGTACTCCAGGGCGGTGACCTGGTCCCTGGCGGAGAGGATGTCGTGCTCCAGTTCCTTCAGCTCCTGGGAGATGTAGCGCTCGGAGTTGACGGTGGTCTGCTTGCGGGTCCAGGTCTCGGGCACCAGGCCTGTCTGGGAGCGGGCTACCTCTATATAATAGCCGAAGACCCGATTGGAGCGGATCTTCATGTTCTTGATGCCGGTCTGCTCCCGGGTACGGGCCTCCAGGGCGGCCAGGGCCTCGGCGGAGTGGTCCAGCAGGCCCCGCAGGCGGTCCACCTCGCTGTTGTACCCCTCCCGGATAAAGCCCCCCTCCCGGATGGAGAAGGGGGGCTCCTCCACCAGAGCCCGTTCCAGCACCTCCCGCACCTCCGGGATGTCGTCCAGGTCCCGGCAGAGGGACTGCAGAAGAGAGGAGGAGCAGTCCTGCAGCAGCTCCCGCAGCCGGGGCAGCTTTCCCAGGCCGGCGGCCAGGGCCACCAGATCCCGGGCGCCGGCGGAGCCGTAGACCACCCGCCCGATCAGCCGCTCCAGGTCGGTGATCTCCCGCAGGGTGACGCCCAGTTCCTCCCGGACGATGGAGTGTTCCACCAGGTCGGCCACCGCCTGCTGCCGCCGTCCCACCTGGACGGGGGAGAGGAGGGGGCGCTCCAGCCAGCCCCGGATGAGGCGTCCGCCCATGGCGGTGCGGGTCCGGTCCAGAACCCACAGCAGGGAGCCCTTTTTGTCCTTGGTGCGCAGGGTGGCGGTGAGTTCCAGGGTCTGGCGGGCAGTAAGGTCCAGTTCCATGTACTGGCCGGTGGTGTAATAGGAAAAGGCGGAGATGTGGGAGAGATCCGTCTTCTGGGTTTCATAGAGGTAGCTGAGAAGGCCTCCGGCAGCCCGGATGGCCCCCGTATCCCCCTCCGGCAGGGTGTCGAGGCCGGAACGGAACTGCTTCTCCGCCCGGGCTCTGGCCTCCTCCAGGGCAAACCGGGCCTCCCCTCCGTTTTCGCAGGGGCAGTTCAGCCGCTGCCGCAGAAAGGAGACCAGTTCCTCCAGGTGAAAGGCGCTGTCGGAGAGAACAGCCTCGGCGGGGTGAAAGCGTCCCAGCTCGTTTTCCAGGTGCTCCATGGCCTCCGCCCCCGCAGGGAAGGAGGTGGCATGGACCTCACCGGTGGAGATGTCGCACAGGCACAGGCCGAATACGGTCTGGTCCGTGACGATGGCACAGATATAGTTGTTGCGGCCCTCCTCCAGCATGGAGGAGGAGATGACCGTGCCGGGGGTGATCACCCGGATGATGTCCCGTTCCACCAGACCCTTGGCCAGAGCGGGGTCCTCCATCTGCTCACAGATGGCGATCTTGTACCCCTTGGCCACCAGGCGGGCGATGTAGCTGTCACAGGCGTGGTAGGGGATGCCGCACATGGGGATGCGCTCCTCTTCCGGCTTGTTGCGGTCCCGGGAGGTGAGGGTCAGATCCAGCTCCTGGGCCACCAGCCGGGCATCATCGTGGAACATCTCGTAGAAGTCCCCCAGGCGGAAGAAGAGAATGCAGTCCGGGTGGAGGGCCTTCATTTCAAAGTACTGTTTCATCATGGGGGTGACTTCCGCCATAAAAGCCCCGCCTTTCCTGGGTGCAGATTCTGTGGCCTGCTCATTATACCACAGAACCCTGCGGCCGTCACCGGGAATTTTCCCCTGGCCGTGAGGGGGATATCTTGCGCCGTGAGGGGGGATGCGCTATACTGGACGCAAAATGAGACAGGAGAGAGTGCCATGCCCGAGTGCATATCCATGAACATCATCGCCCGGCTGCGGGGAGATCTGCCCCAGAAGTTCGGGGTGCCCCGCCAGGCCGGACTGGTGGAGGAGCTGGAAGGCCGCATTGTCTTTGAGCCGGAGTACCGCAATGAGGATGCCCTTCGGGGTCTGGAGGGCTTCTCCCACCTGTGGCTGATCTGGGTGTTCTCTCAGACGAGGCGGGAGGACTGGTCACCCACCGTACGTCCGCCCCGGCTGGGCGGGAACCGGCGGCTGGGGGTTTTTGCCACCCGCTCCCCCTTCCGGCCAAATCCCATCGCCCTCAGCTGCGTGAGGCTGACGGGCATGGAACTGCACACCCCGGAGGGGCCGGTGCTGCATGTGGCGGGAGCGGACCTGATGGACGGCACCCCTATTCTGGATATCAAGCCCTATCTCCCCTATGCCGACTGCCGTCCCCAGGCCTTGGGCGGGTTTGCCCCGGCAGCGGAGGGGCAGCTGCAGGTGGAGTTTCCCCCCGCACTGCTGGAGCGGGTGCCCCGGGAAAAGCGCTCCGCCCTCACCGGGATTCTGGCCCAGGATCCCCGTCCCCGCTATCAGGAGGATCCCCGGCGGGTGTATGGTCTCACCTTTGCCGGCCTGGAGATCCGCTTCCGGGTGGAGGGGGAGATCCTCACTGTCTGTGAGGTGGAGGAGAAGAAGGAGGGGGAGAGGTGAAACTTGTCATTGCCATCATCCGGGACCGGGATGCCACCGCTGCGGTGGACGGACTGGTGGAGCGGAAGATCGGGGTGACCCGACTGGCCAGCACCGGGGGCTTCCTGCGGGACGGCAACACCACGCTGCTGATCGGGGCCCGGGACGAGCAGGTGGAGGAGGTGATGGAGGTGCTGTCTCAGCGCTGCTCCAAGCGGACGGAGGTGGACATTGTACCGCCTCAGTCCACCGGAGGGGTTCCCGTCTGGCAGCTGGGTTACACCTCCGTCCGGGCGGAGGTGGGCGGCGCCACCGCCTTTGTGCTGGATGTGGAGCAGTTTCGCAGGCTCTAGAGCGCCCTTTCGGCAGCATGTCCCCCGGGACCTGTCCGGAAAACGGATCCCCCTTCTCCCCGGATGACCGGGATGAGAAGGGGGATCTGTGCGTTACAGGGAAGGGGAGAGGAGCGGGCCGGCCCGGGGCAGAGAGCTATCTGCGGCCGAATCCGCCTCCGCGGGACCCTCCGCCGCCGGAATTGCCGGAGGAGCCCCTGCCGGCGCCACCGGAGAAACCACCTCCCCGGGAGGGACCGGAAAAACCGCCACCCCGGGAGGGACCGGAGAAACCGCCGCCCCGGGAGGCTCCGGAGAAGCCCCCTCCCCGGGAGGGACCGGGGGAACTGGAGAAACCGCCTCCTCTGGGACGGCTGCCGGAACTGCTGCTGCGGGGTCCGGAGAAGCCGGTGAATCCGTTCCCTCCTGACCGGTTCTGTCCGCGGGGCCCCGTGGGACCCGAATGAGGCGGCGGGGATGAGGGAGGTGGAGGTGTCCAGTGCCGGCGGTACCAGGTGGACATGGGTCCGTGCCAGAAGAGAATGGGCCGGAAGACTACCGGCGGATTGGAGACGCCGTAGTAGCGCTGCCGGTAGGTGTTGTAGCGGGACCGGTCCACCAGGGTAAAGATGACAATCAGGAGAATCAGGAAGAAGACCAGCAGGATGATGGCCGCAGTCACATCCGAATCTGCCGCGGTGGCCTGGGAAGACTGGGAGGAGGTATCTGGATCCAGGAAGCCCAGCCCGTAATTGTCATAATACCAGGTATTGATGGATGCGAAGAGGGTGAGGATGCCCTCGCCGTAGGTGCCGTTCTGAACGGGGTCATAGAGATTCCGGTCCAGCTGATCCGTGATCTCGCTGTCCGTCATGGGGTAATCCGGAGCCACAGCCAGGTAGGCGTCCTTGGCGGTGGTGTCAAGGACCAGAATGCCGTCCGAGGACCCCAGTTCAATCTCCTCCCCCAGGGCATAGGCGTAGTCGTCGATGGCCTCCCCGTTGGTGGAACGCACCACCGCGATGGCGATGAGGGAATCGTAGCGCTGCACCCAGTTGGCGTTGTAGAGACAGATCTGGGATTCCTGCTGCTCTGTCAGAACGCCGGCATCATCCCAGATGTAGCTGGCATAGTCCTCAGCGGCAAGTGTGGAATCCAGAGCACCCAGCTGGGCATCGCCGGAGGGCGGGGGCACAGCCGGTCTGCGTTCCATGCCGATGAAGATGGCGGCAATGATCATGAGGACGGTCACGCCAATGGCGACCGGACGTCTCTTCAGAAAGCGCATCGTTCATTACCTCACTCGTGGGGCTGGGATGCCCCGGCGTATGGCCAACGGAGGCAGGCAGCTTCCGCTGGTCTAGTGCAGTTCCAGCAGTTTCTGCTTCAGTTCGCCCTCGATCCGGCCCAGCTCTGCCTCCGCCTCCCGCCGTTTCTGGGCGCCCTCGGTCTGGATCTTCATGACCTCATCCAGAGTGGAGATCAGCTGTTCGTTGGTGTGCTGCAGGGTCTCGATGGAGACGATGGAGCGCTCTGCCTCCCGGGCGGTGGCCACGGTGCCCATCTTCAGCATCTCGGCGTTCTTCTTCAGCAGGGAGTTGGTCATGTCGGTGACGGCGGTCTGGGCGGCGGTGGCCTGCTTGCCGTGTTCCAGTCCCAGGGCCAGGACCATCTGGCTCTTCCACAGGGGGATGGTGTTGACCAGAGAGGACTGGATCTTCTCCAGCATCTGGGTGTCGTTGTTCTGGAGCAGACGGGTCTGAGGGCCCATCTGCACGGAGATCATGCGGGTGAGTTCCAGGTCATGGAGCTTCTTTTCAAACCGGTCGCACAGCTGGACGTAATCATTATAGGCCTGGGCGTCCTCCTGGGAGCCGGACTGCTCCGCCTTGGTGCGCAGTTCCACCAGATCATGGGTGCGCAGGTACTGCAGACGCTTCTTGCCGGCGATGATGTACATGGTGAGCTCCTTATAATACTTGGTGTTGAGCTCGTACATCTGATCGAACATGGCGATGTCCTTCATCAGGACCACCTGGTGATTTTCCAGTATCTTGACGATTTTGTTGACGTTGGTCTCCGCCTTGGCATAACTGGCCTTCATGGCCTCCAGGTCCTTTTTCTTCTTCTGGAAGAAGCCGAAGAACCCCTTCTTCTCCTCCTCTTCCTCGTCCAGGCTCTTCAGCTCCGTCACCAGACTGGAGAGGGCGTCGCCCACCTCCCCCAGATCCTTGGTGCGCACGTTGTTGAGGGCATTCTCGGAGAAGGCGGCCACGTTCTTCTGGGCGGCGGAACCGTACTGGAGAACCATGGTGGCGTTGGTGATGTCAATCTTTTTGGAGAAATCGTCCACGATTTTACGCTCTGCTTCCGTAAGCATGGAGTCATCGATGGTGACCGCATTGGCGTCCCGGGCTGCCTGCTTCTCCTGCTGCTGGGCGGCGGGCGCTTCCGGAGCTTCCGGAGTAAGGGTCAGATCGGGGGCCGTGGCGAAGGCGGCGGCATCGGGTTCTTCCTTGGGTTCCAGGGTCAGATCAGGGGTCAGGGTCAGTTCATCCATGGTTCGGGTTCCTCCTCATTTCTCGTGATGTTCGCTCCGTCATGCTCAGAGTTCCAGACGGATGCCGTCGTCATCCGCCGGCTTTTCGCTGGTGGAACTGATGTTCATACCGCCAAGTCCTTCCTGTGCCAGCAGGTTTTCCATGACGGTGATGTCAGTGGAGATGTCCAGGGCCTCCTCCCCGAAGAGAGCATCCAGCTGCCGGTCGTAGGCTACCACGATGGTATCCATCATCTTCTCCACCTTTGCCTTGGTGGCGTCGATGTTGCTGCCGGAGATGCCGGTGGAACCCATTCGGTCATAGGCGTTGAGGATCTTCAGGGTGGTGGGCAGATAGTAGTCCATGAAACGGCGGATCTGAGGCAGCTTTTCCGGCTCCTGGGCCACCAGATTGAGAATCTTTGCGGTGACATCCTCCAGATGGTCGATCTGGGCGGAGATTTTCGGGTCCTCAATGGCGTCGTTCAGACGGCGCATCTCGCCCAGTGCCCGGTCCCGCTCCTTCAGCAGGGCCTGCACCTCAGGACTGAGGGAGGGCTTCTCCTGCGCCGGGGAAGAGGCGTCCGGTTTTGGCTCTGACCGGGGTTTTGCCTGGCCGGATGTCTGTCCGGCAGCCTTGGTCTGGGTATTCTGGGTCTGGGTGCTCTGGGCGATGGTATCCGGGAAGAGCGCTCTGCCGAGCACATAGGCAGCCCCAGAGACAAGGGCACAGAGGATATAGTGAACCGGGCGGTACAGCGGAAAGAGCAGGGCATAGACCAGCCAGACGGCACCCACCAGATAGATGGGTACGACGGAATGCTTTACCTGTTGGGTCATATCAGGTTCCTCCTCCCCCAGGCAAGGGCGTGTCCGGGGACAGACTGTCTGCTTCATTGTACCGCCGGCGAGGGGGAAAGTCAAGAAATACCGGAAGGAGGGGGCGGATCCGGCAACAGCCCGTTGAATTTTTGCGGCTTGGAGGATAGAATAGAAAGAATGGCTGGGGCCCGGAAAGGGGGGATCGGAGCGTGAACAGCATCCTGGCCGGGAGGGGAGTGCAAAAGGGCGGGTGGCTTCGCTCCCGGGCCCTGCAGCTTGCCGGCTGGCTCAGCGTGCCTCTGTTTCCTCTTGTCTGTCTTCTGGGCATGGATGCCATGAACGGCGACGGGCAGTGGGAGGGGCCGGTGGCCCTCTGGAACACCCGCCCGGCATCCTTCTGCTTCGAGGTGCTGGTACTCGGCATCGGATTTGTCTTTCTGCTCCTTCTGGTACGCCGGGTCTGGTGTGCGGCGGCCCTGTTCGGGGCGGTGTCCGTGATCTTCTCCTACGTGAATTACACCAAACTGGCACTGAACGGGGACCCTTTTCTCCCCCAGGATCTGCTGCTGGCCTCCCAGGCGGGAGAGGTGGCCTCCTTTGTCAGCGGCGGGGTGCCGCCATGGTTTCTTCTGTTTGCGGCAGGGCTGCTGGTCTGGGTGGTGCTGTTTGCGCTGCTGGGCCTTGCGCTGCCCCGGGGTATCTTTTTCTGGCGCTGGTCCCTGGCTGCCCTTCTGGCGGTGGCCACCGTGTGTGTCAGCGGCGACGAGGAGCGCCGGACTGCCTTCCTGAGCGGTTTTGACCTCTCTCTGGCGGAGATCCAGGACACAGGGCAGTGCTACCGCAGCAACGGGTTTGCCGGCGGGTTTGTCCTGAATCTGCTGGGGATGAAGACCTGGGTTCCGGCAGGATACAGCCGCAGTGCCGTGGAGGACCTGCTGGCCCCCTATGATGCGGTTGCCCGGGAGGGCAGTTTTGATGTGCTGGTGGTTCTCAGTGAGAGCTTTTCGGATGTGCGGGAACTCCCCGGGGTCACCTTTTCAGACAACCCCCTGGCGGGGTACGATGAACTTCTGGCCCGGGAGAACTGCCGGAGCGGCAGCCTGTATGTGACCGCCATGAGCGGAGGGACGGTGCGCACCGAGTTCTCCATGCTGACCGGTCTTACCATGGACTTTCTGGGCGGTATGAGCACCCCCTGGTGGTATGTCCGCCAGCCCCTTCCGGGCTATGTCTCCCAGTACCGGGATTCCGGATACCGGACCATTGCCCTGCATCCCTACGACGGCAGCTTCTACCGCCGGGATCAGGCCTTCCCCTGGCTTGGCTTTGACCGCTTTGTCACCCAGCCGGATCTGGAGGAGCTGACGGAGGTGGAATACCGGGGCGGATACGTCTCGGACCGCACCGTCACCCGGGCAGCCATCCGCCTGGTGGAGGACCAGGAGCAGCTTGACCCCCGGAGTCCCGTGTTTCTTTACATCGCCACCATGGAGGCGCATCAGCCCTATCCGGCGCTTCCGGAGGAGGAGATTTCCATCCGGGCCCACTCATCGGATCTGTCTGCGGCGTCCCTGGACACCCTCAATGCCTATGTTCAGCGCCTTGCGGATGCGGACTCCATGCTGACGGAACTGGCCGATTGGATCGACGGGCGGGAGCGGCCCACCGTTCTCGTCTTCTTCGGGGATCACCGGCCCAATCTGGGACCCAACCATCAGGCCTACAATGAGAGCGGACTGTACTGCAGCAGGGACGGCTTTACCCCGGAGGAGTATCAGGTTGTCTTCCGCACCCCCTTTCTGGTGTACAGCAACCGGGAGCTGCAGTGGGACCTTCTGCCCCGGAAAACCGGCAACGCCATCTCCGACTACATGCTGCTCACTGCTGTGGCCCGGGCCACAGGCGGAGCCCGCTCCGCCTGGATGGAACTGCTGGGGGAGCGGGCCGGGGAAGTCCCCTGGTGGAATGCCCGCCTGATGCTGCCCTCCTCTCCGGCCAGGGAGGAACTGGCCAGAGCGCTGCGCCTTGTCTCCTACGACCGGCTGCTGGGCAGAGGGTGGTCTGCCGATGGAGGCGGATGAGACGGCGGCACCGAGCCGGATCCGGCATGTCGGCCTCCCTGCAGGGGGACGCTGCGCCGTGAGTTCGGACCGCAGGTTTCTCCCGGAAGAAAAAGGCCAGGGCAGCAATCCGGGGTGAGGCCTTGACGCAGGTTGCCGTTGTGTGTATGATAGAAGAACTGTCGCAGATCTGTGCGCAAAAAGGGAGCGGTTTCATGCTAACTCTGGAAGAATTCAAACAGGCCCGGCAGGTCCTGAAGGGCGTTCTGGCCCCTACCCCTCTGATTCATTCCCCCTATCTGTCCCGGATTTCAGGGAACAATGTCTATCTGAAGCCGGAGAACATGCAGGTGACCGGTGCCTACAAGATCCGGGGTGCCTACTTTAAAATCAGCACCCTCTCCGAGGAGGAGAAGGCCCGGGGTCTGGTAACCGCTTCTGCAGGCAATCACGCCCAGGGGGTGGCCTATGCCGCCCAGCAGGCGGGGGTTCCGGCCACCATCGTCATGCCCACCACCACACCCCTTGTGAAGGTGAACAACACGAAAGACTATGGGGCGCAGGTGATCCTCCACGGAGCCGTCTTTGACGATGCCGCCGAGATGGCGGCAAAGCTGGCGGAGGAGAGGGAACTTACCTATGTGCACCCATTCAACGATGAGACGCTGGCCACCGGCCAGGGCACCATTGCCTATGAGATCTTCCAGGACCTGCCCGATGTGGACATGATTCTGGTTCCGGTGGGAGGCGGCGGACTGATTGCCGGTGTCTCCACGCTGGCAAAGCTTCTCAACCCCAGCGTGAAGGTGGTGGGGGTGGAACCCAGCGGAGCGGCCTCCATGAAGGCCAGTCTGGAGGCGGGCCATGTGGTGACCCTGCCCCAGGCAACCACCATCGCGGACGGTGTGGCGGTGAAGACCCCCGGGGACCGGATCTTCCCCTATGTGCAGAAGAATGTGGACGAGATGATTGCCCTGGAGGATTCCGAACTGGTAGAGGCTTTTCTGGACCTGATGGAGCGCCATAAGATGGTGGTGGAGAATGCCGGCCTGCTGCCGGTGGCGGCTCTGCGCCATCTGGAGTGCCGGGGACAGAATGTGGTGTGCGTGCTCTCCGGCGGCAATATGGATGTCATCACCATGTCCTCCCTGGTGCAGCACGGGCTGATCAAACGGGGCCGCATCTTCACCTTCTCCGTCATTCTGCCGGACCGTCCGGGAGAACTGCTGCGGGTGGCGGAAATCCTGGCCGCCAACAGCGGAAACATCATCAAACTGGAACACAACCAGTTCGTCAACATCAACCGCCAGGCCGGGGTGGAACTCCGGGTCACCCTGGAGGCCTTCGGACACGACCATAAGGAGCAGATTCTGGAGGCACTGCGCCGGGAGGACCTCCAGGTAAGCGAGACGGACACCGGTGAACTGTACTGAGCGGCTGGGCCCGGGCCGGAAAGGCGGCAGATTCCTTAAATCCCGCTCCTGCAGCAGGGCGTCAAATTTCGGTTGGAGGTGTGGCTGATGGAATATCTTCCCCCCGCTCTGGAGAATCTGGTGGAGCACTTTGCCAGGCTTCCCGGAGTGGGCACAAAGTCGGCTCAGAGACTTGCCTTCTTTGTGCTCTCCCTTCCGGATGAGGAGGCGGAGTCCTTTGCCCTGGCCATCACCGAGGCCAAACACTCCATCCACTGCTGTCCGGTCTGTCAGAACCTGACCCAGGGAGAGGGACCCTGCGCCATCTGTTCCAGCCCCAAGCGGGACCAGGGCCTCATCTGCGTGGTGGCGGACCCCAAGGACGTGATCGCACTGGAACGGCCCCACGAATACATGGGGACTTACCATGTGCTCCACGGGGTGCTCTCTCCTCTGAACCATGTGGGACCGGATGACCTGCATATCCGCACCCTGGTCAGCCGGGTGTCCTCCGGCACCATCCGTGAGGTCATTATGGCAACCAATCCGGACACGGAAGGGGAGGCCACGGCCATGTACATCTCCCGCCTTCTGAAGCCCTTCGGAGTGAAAATTACCCGTCTGGCTTACGGGATCCCCGTGGGCAGCCACCTGGAGTATGCGGACCAGGCCACTCTGGTCCGGGCTCTGGAGGGCAGACAGGAGATCTGAGCGTCCCGGCGGAAGGCAGAGAGGAACCGGCTCCCCCGGCTGCCGCTGCATTCTGGGAGAGAGCGCCCTGCAGGGCTGTGGAGAGGACGGTCGCCGCCCTTCCGGATGCCGCCGGTTCGTGGCATGCGCGCTTCCAGGGCAGCAGTGCCCATGGGAACTGCCCCTCTGTCTTTTTCCGGGGAGAGGAAAATCCGGACATTCCGAACATTATGACAGTGCCCGCCGGCAGGGATCCGGCGGGCGCTGTGTGTTCACGGCAGAAAAATGCCCGGAAAGGCTCAGAGCACCACGGGAAGAGACCGCTGAATCGTCATGGTGTCCGGCGTGACCGCACACTCCAGCGCAAGAACGTCCACGCCGGCACGCGCGGCCTGCCGCAGCGTCTCTCCGAAGGCGGGGTGGGTGGCATCATTGGGAGTCATGTACCGCATGGGGGACATCTGGACCACAAAGCAGACTGCCGCCTCATAGCCTTCCTGCCTGGCCCGGATCAGTTCCCGCAGATGCTTCACGCCCCGCTGGGTGGGGGCATCCGGGAAAGAGGCCACCCCGTTTTCTTCCAGGGTAACTCCTTTCACCTCCACGAAACCCTTTCGCTCACCGGCTGTCCAGGCAAAGTCGAAGCGGGAATCCCCCCAGGTGCGCTCCGCCTGAAGCAGAGTGAGGTCCGGACGGAAGCCCCCTGCCCGGGCCCACTCGGCGAATGCCTGATTGGGAGCCTGGGAGTCCATGTTGATGAGCAGAGGACCGGAGGAGGTCTGCTTCTCCACGGCGACCAGGTCAAAGCGGGTTTTGCGGGCGGGGTTGTCGCTCTCCGTCAGCCATACCACAGTTCCGGGGACCAGAAGTTCCTTACAGCGTCCCGTATTCTTCACGTGGCAGATGACGGTCTGCTTCCGTATCTCCACGTAGGCCACAAAGCGGTTGGGACGGGAGCGGAAAAGAGCGGACACAATATTGGGGTAGCGCACGGGGAATCCCTCCAGCCTTCTGGGATGGTACGCCAAGTGTAGCACGCAGAGGGGGGCGATGCAAGGGCAGGAGAGGTGACAGACTCCTGTGGAGGCGGCTGCCCGGCAGGTCAGCCTTTCGGCCCTCTTCCAGGGCTGCTCCTGATCCTGACGGACCCCCGCCAGGGGGACGATTTCTCCGGTTCCGGGGCCTCCCTCCGGTATCCGTCATCCGGGGCACTTTTCCCTGCATCAGCTTCGCCTTCCCCCTCGGAGGCAGCGGTGCTGCCCGCCCCCAGGGGTGCAGGGATCTGTGTGTGAGGCCGGTCCCTGTCCGGGAAAATTTTTCCCGGGAGGAAGATTTTCCTCTTTACAAAGGCGGATTTTCTGCTATAATAAGCCGTGCCGGCCGGGGAATGTTCCCAGGTGGCATCAGAGGGGCCTGTAGCGCAGCTGGGAGCGCGTTCGGTTCGCATCCGAGAGGTCGAGGGTTCGAGTCCCTTCAGGTCCACCAGAAATCCGGGAAGTCACCTGTGTGACTTCCCGGTTTTTGCATGTTGGGAGGATCACAGCCTGCAGGTTTCGGTCCGGCGGTCCGGCGGGGATCGGGGCAGGTCGGGAGGGGATTGTGCAAAGATATCCTTGCTTTTTGATTGCCAAGGCGGTAAAATCGGAGAACTGACCCGAAACGGCGCTCTGTTCATCCCCCTGGGAAGGGCGGGCCCACTCCGGGATGCGGGAGGGAATGCCATGCTGACCACAAAGGACTTTCAGACAAAAAGCGCTCTGCGCATTTTCCTGAGCTATTTCAGACCGCATCTGCGCCTGTTTCTGCTGGACATGGGCTGTGCGCTGGCCATTGCGCTCATCGACCTGGCCTTCCCCTATGTGTCCAGGCTGTGCATGTACGAGCTGCTGCCCAACAGCCTGTATCAGACCTTTTTTGCCATTATGGCCATCTTTCTGGTGCTGTATCTGGTGCGGGCCCTGCTGCAGTATGTGGTGGCCTACTGGGGCCATACCTTCGGCATCCGGGTGGAGGCGGACATCCGACGGGATCTGTTCACCCATCTCCAGACGCTGTCCTTCCGCTTCTACGACCACAACCGGACCGGGCACCTGATGAGCCGCATGACGGCGGAGCTCTTCGATATCACGGAACTGGCCCACCACGGCCCGGAGGACCTGTTCATCTCCATCGTCACGGTGCTGGGAGCGGTAGCGGTCATGTTCACCATCCGCTGGCAGCTGGCACTGGTGATCTCCATTATGATCCCCGTCTTTCTGGCGGTGGTTCTGGTGAACCGCCGGGCCATGAGTGAGGCCTCCCGGGGGGTGAAACAGACCATGGCGGGGATCAACGCCGATATCGAGTCCAGCCTGTCCGGCATGCGCACCGCCCGTGCCTTTGCCAATGAGCAGACGGAGGCGGATCGCTTCGGCCGCTCCAATGAGCGCTTCAAGGTCTCCAAGCGCAACTTTCACAAAGCCATGGGGCGCTTCAATGCCTCCCTGGAGTTCTTCCTGTGCGCCCTTCCCCTGGCGGTGATCGCCACCGGGGGGTTTTTCATCATGGAGGGGAAGATGAACTACGTGGACCTCATCACCTTCAATCTGTACATCTCCACCTTCATCACCCCCATGCGCAAACTGGCCAACTTCAACGAGATGTTTGCCAACGGGTTTGCCGGTCTCCACCGCTTCATCGAGCTGATGTCTGTGGAGCCGGAGATTCAGGACCGCCCGGGTGCCGTGGAGCTAGAGCACGTGAGAGGCCAGATTGATGTGGAGAATGTGAGCTTCACCTACGACCGAGGCCGGGAGAGGGGAGAGGAGATGGAGGTGCTCCACCACGTGAGCCTCCATGTGTCCCCCGGAGAGACCATTGCCATCGTGGGCCCCTCCGGCGGGGGCAAGAGTACCCTGTGCAACCTGATCCCCCGGTTCTACGAGGTGGACGAAGGCAGCATTGCCATCGACGGAGTGGATGTGCGGGACGTGACCCAGCACAGTCTGCACCGGAACATCGGAGTGGTGCAGCAGGACGTCTTCCTCTTTGCGGACAGCATTCTGGAGAACATCCGCTACGGGCGCCCGGGTGCCACTACTGAGGAGGTCATCGAGGCGGCGAAGCGGGCGGAGATCTACGAGGACATCCTGGCCATGCCCGAGGGCCTGGAAACCTGGGTGGGAGAGCGGGGTGCGCTGCTCTCCGGCGGTCAGAAGCAGCGGATTTCCATTGCCCGCATCTTTCTGAAGGATCCCCCCATTCTCATCCTGGATGAGGCCACCTCTGCCCTGGACAGCGTGACCGAGGCAAAGATTCAGAGTGCCTTTGAGGAACTGGCAAAGGGCCGGACCACCCTCATCATTGCCCATCGCCTCTCCACAGTGCGCTCCGCCGGCCGCATCCTGGTGGTGCGGGACGGGTGCATCTGTGAGGAGGGTACCCACCGGCAGCTGATGGAGAAGAACGGAGCCTATGCCCAGCTGTACCGGACCCAGAACCTTCCGGCGTAGGGGCGCCACGATACCGTCTG
>CAYXVN010000004.1:24117-46361 GCA_964468565.1 uncultured Oscillospiraceae bacterium
AAAAACTGAGAAATCAGGCAGAATAGGAGGAAAAGACATGCGCAACCACATCACTCGCAGAATCGCCGGCCTGGTGCTGGCCCTTACGATGGTCATCGGGCTGATGGCCATTCCCGGAGGGGCGGTTTCCAACGTGGAGGCCACCCTTGACCCCACCCTCAACATCGTGATCGATGGCCAGAAGCGGACCTTCTTCAACGAGGGGGGCAATCAGGTTCATCCTGTGACCTACAAGGGCACCACTTACCTGCCCATCCGCGCCATCGGGGCGATGATGGGAAAGAACGTGAGCTGGAATGCCAATACCAGAACGGCTGAACTCAGCGGCACCAGTGCCACGGCGGGGAACCGGGGGACCTTGGACCGGAACCCGGTTAGGAAGACCGTCACCGCGCAGCTGCACGATGATTATACCGTCAAGGTGGATGGTGTGGTCCGCACCTTTACCGATGCGAACGGCAACCGGGTTTACCCCCTGCTCTATGCCAACACCAATTATCTGCCTGTCCGGGCCATCGGAAACCTGATGGGCAAGACGGTCGCGTGGGATGGTGCAACCAATACTGCGGTTCTCAGCGGCGGCAGTGTGGTTCCAGATGGGAGCAACTTTGCCGGCGGGCAGACAGGCTCCCAGAGCGGGACCATCACCGTGGAGCAGGCCAAGCAGAAGGCTCTGGAACATGCGGGCCTCAGTGCCGCTCAGGTGACCTTTGTGGATCAGAAGCTGGACTGGGAGAACGGCCGTCAGGTCTATGAGATCGAGTTCTACACCAACAGTTTCATGGAGTTCGACTACGAGATTGACGCTGCCACCGGTGCCATTGTAAGCTTCGATCAGGATGCGGAGTTCTACACGCGTCCATCCACTCCTACTCCTACACCAAGCCCTGCGCCCAGCCAGGGGAGCAGCAGCGGTGTGATCTCCAGAGATCGGGCGATTCAGATTGCTCTGGGCAGGGTCTCCGGTGCCACAGCCGCCAATGTGGTGAAATGCCAGCTGGACCGGGATGACGGCATCCAGGTGTACGAGATCGAGATTCGTGTCGGCCGACAGGAGTATGATATTGAAATCAATGCGGTGACAGGTGCCATCCTTGACTTCGATGCGGATGACTGATCCGCCGGACCGGACCGAAAAAACCTCCGCTCCCCCAGACGGGGAGCGGGGGTTTTTGCGTTCCGGGGCAGAGGACCGGTGGCGCTGTCCGGTGCCGGAGTTTCCGGCAGACTGCAAAGCTGCAATAACCTGGGCAGGGGACGGTGAAGCCTCCTTGCACCGGCGGGAGCCGCGGGGGGCCCTCCACCCTCCGGCGGAGGTACCCCGGCACGGTTCCCAAAGCAGGGGGGCCGGAAGGTCTGCTGCCCAGAAAAAAGGAGGCAGGACGTTCTGTCCTGCCTCCGCAGCATATTTCGGGAGAAAATCAGATGTCCAGGGCTGCGTGATAGCCCCAGTACACGGCGTTGGTGATGGTGGAGACGCGGGAGGCATCGCCAATGACCCGGACGAAGGGGGCGGTGTCGTACAGCTCGTTGACCACATCGGTGCGGGAGCGCTGGCCCAGAGCGCAGATGACGCTGGGTCCGGGAACCAGAACCTCCTGGCCGTCATCGGTCTTGCACACCACGCCCTCGGCGGTGACCTTCTGGGCGGTGTGGCCGGTGAGGATGGTGAGGTGGTCCGAGAGCTCCTCCATGCGCTTGAGCATCAGGGGGCGGTGGCGGACGTTGGCATCGGGGGCCAGCATGTCACGCATCTCGATCAGGTTGACCTTCTTGCCCTCCATGGCCAGGTGGATGGCGCACTCACAGCCGGCCAGACCGCCGCCCATGACGACCACCTCATCGCCCACCTTGTCCTTCTCCAGATAGTAGTTGTTGACGATGACCACATTGTCGCCCTGGAGGCCGGGGATGGGGGGAACCAGAGGCTCGGAACCTACGGCGATGATGAGGGCATCAGGGGCCTCCTTCTCCGCATATTCCTTGGTGACCTCGGTGTTCAGGCGGATCTCCACGCCGGCCTTCTCTGCCATCCGGGCATAGGTGCCGGCAAGCTGATACATCTCATATTTGAAGGGCAGGGCCTGTTCCCCCTTGAGGATGCCGCCCAGTTCGGACTCCTTCTCACAGAGGACGACCTGGTGGCCCCGCTTGGCTGCGGTGTAGGCGGCATACAGACCGCCGGGGCCGCCGCCGGCCACAAGGACCTTCTTCTTCTCGGGAGCGGGATAGATGACATCGCCTTCGCACTCGCGGCCGATGAGGGGGTTGACGGTGCAGCGGCGGGTGGAGGTGGCAGCGCGCTCTGCCATGCAGGTGAAGCAGCGCAGGCAGCGGACAATGTCCTCGTCCCGGTTTGCCATGACCTTGTTGGGCAGGAAGGGATCCGCCAGCAGGGCACGGCCCATGTAGACCACATCGGCCTTGCCGGAGGCAATGATCTCCTCCATCTGGGCGGGGTCATTCAGACCGCCGATGGTGGCAACGGGCTTGGAGACGTGCTTTTTGATCTCCGCGGCCAGGAACACGTTGCGGCCGTGGTCGGTAAACATGGAGGGATGGGTGATGCCGAAGGTCTTCTGATAGGTACCGGCAGAGACATGGATCAGGTCGCAGTAGGGCTCAATCATCTGGGCGATGCGGACGCCCTCGTCCAGATCATAGCCCTCCTCCACAAACTCGGCGCCGCTCATGCGGAACTCGATGGGGAAGAAGGGACCCACCGCCTCCCGAACGGACTTCAGCACTTCTATGGCCAGACGGCAGCGGTTTTCCAGGGAGCCGCCGTACTCGTCGGTGCGGTGGTTGAACATGGGGGACAGGAACTGGTTGATGAGCCAGCCATGGCCGCCGTGGACCATCAGCATCTCAAAGCCGGCGCGCTTGGCCAGCCCGGCCACATGGCCGTAGGCGGCCACGATGTCTGCGATCATTTCCCTGGTCAGGGCCTTGACGGGTACACCGTCCGCCCGGACCGTGTCGGAGGGACCCCACTGGTTCATGGATTTCTGCTTGGACTTGTCCGTCATGTAGGTGCCGGCGAACATGCCGGAGTGGGAGAGCTCCAGGCTGGGGATGGCACCGTGGCGGCGGATGGCATCGGCAGCATAAGTGGCACAGGCCAGGGAGTTAAGAATGCTCTCATCCAGATGATAGGCGTGGGATCCGTCGGTGGCGGGGTGGACCATGCACTCGGAGATGGTTACGGCACCGGCTCCGCCCTTGGCGCGCAGCTCATAAAAACCGACGGATTTGGGGCCGATGCAGCCGTCGTTGGTAATGTCAGTTCCGCCCATGGGAGCAGAGAACATGCGGTTCTTGAAGGTGACCCGACCAATGGTGATGGGCTTGCTCAGATTGGGGAATTTACGTACCATACGAAAACCTCCACTTCAGTTTTCAGTCCTGCGGCCAGAGAGGCAGACTTCCCTGTGGACGGACCGGCAGAGCCGGCGGGGACTGTAATTATCCAATCCATGATATCATACTTTCTCTCCGCGTTCCATGCATCATTTTCCCAAAGGGGTCAAGGATCTTAGCATGATTTACCCTGTTGAGCATGGAAAACAGTCCAAGCGGGAACATTTCCGAATAATCTTATCAATACAGGAAAAAATTCAAAGTTGGACCGGCGCGCATGAGATCCGCCGTGATTTCTGCCGGGGCATGCAGGAAATGCATGACAGGCAGGGGAAGCAGAAGCAGGGAGATTACACCATTTCCTTCCAGAAAGACAGGCGCTGAAGCATGGGAAATGCCCCCTCAGACCGGTATGTGAAGGCAGAAGGCAAGGATGTGCGCACCTGAATATTCAGTAATCCTTCAGGAGCAGATCGGGTGGAGCGGCAGGGGCATATGGGACGGATGGACCGGCTGATCCGACAGGAACCGATACCGGAGCCGGCCAGCCGGAGGCCCTTTTCCCGCTCCGTTCCGGAACGAAAGGGGACAGCCGGTTTCTGAAGGGAGAAGATCCGGGCGGAAAAGGGGCAGGACCGGATATCAGGAGTGGAGTGGGTTGCCCTGCTCCGGCGGGTACCCGCCTGAAGGGAACCGGTGCCCCGGGGCCGGTGGTCCGGCAGACCGCCCCCGAAACGGCAGAGCAGGCGGCCTCCGAAGAGACCGCCTGCCGTCTGAAAAGAAGAAAAGAAGGAATGAGCCGAAGCTCAGAGAAGTCTGAAGTTCATGACCATGACAGCCCCGATGAGGGCGATGGCAAAGATGGAAAACAGCATGACGTGTACCTCCTTTCCAGTGGGAATCGGTATGGGAAGCGTGCCCGGGTGGGGGTCACGCAGGAGAAGGGCTCAGAGCAGAAGGGTGTTCATCACCATGGTGGCACCGATGAGGGCGACGGAGAAGAGAACGAACATGGGTGGTACCTCCTTCTTTGTTTGATGGCTGTATTCTAGCACGGCCCTGCCCGGAAAACATTCAGGATCTTGCGGAGTTTCCAAGAGAGGGGGAACAGATTTTCGGAAGAAAGGGGGCTTTTTCCCTCACCTGTTCCCCTCTGCCGCCCAAAGAGGCCAGGAAACCCGGAGGACCGGGCAGAGGAGTTCTCGGATCTTGCGCTTGAGGACCTGCAGGCCGGGAGGAGGGCGTCCCGGTCCGGTCAGACCGATCCGCTGGGGTCCTTGCCCTTTCCCTTCCCTTCTTCCTCCCTGCGGGAGGCTTTGGCCCGGCCGGAGCCCACGAAACTCTGGCGATACTTGGTGGGCGGCATGCCCACATGCTTGGAGAACTGCATGTTGAAGTAGTTCTGCGTCTCGAATCCCACCCGCTCGGAGATGGCGGAGATGGGCAGATCGGTGGTGATGAGCAGTCCCTGGGCCTCCCCGATGCGTCGCCGGAGCAGATACTGGGCCGGGGAATAGCCACAGGTCTCCTTGAACACATGGGCCAGGTAATAGGGACTCAGGTGCAGAGCCTTCCCCATGGACTGGAGCGTCAGAGGCTCGGTGTAGTGCTGATCCATGTAGTCCCGGATCCGCAGCCCCAGGGTGGCAGGTTCCGAAAGTTCCGGTCTGGGCCTGGCGGGAGCGGCGCCGATGATCCGCAGGACCCGGGCCAGCAGGGCCAGCAGCAGGTAGTTGGAGACGGCCTCGCAGCCGGGAAGGCCCTTCTCCAGGTATTCATGCATCAGTTCGTACAGGGTGCGCAGGCTGTCCGTTTCGTCTCCCACAGGGAAAACCGGAGAGGCGGAGTCCGGAAGGAGGGCGTTTTCCCGCAGATCGGGCAGGTGGAGGCCGCCGATGCCCACGCAATAGGCCTCCATGGCCAGGCCGGGTCCGAACATCTCGTCGTGGACCACATTGCTGTTGTAGACCAGCAGGTCACCCGCCTGAATCTCATAGAAGGTCTCTCCGATGAGAAACTTTCCGGTGCCGCTGGTGACCAGAAGGACCTCCACCAGATCGGAGTGGGAGTGAAGAATGCGGGGGTAGGTCTGGTTTGTGGTGCGCACCACACTGACATACAGCAGCCTGGGCGCATTCTCCGGGGTGAAGAAGGGCTGAAATTCCCCCTTGACGAAGTACTGGTACTGAGGGGGCCGGGCGGGATTGGGATTCTTATCCATGGAATTCTCCTTCCTGAGACGTGAGGCTGAGGGGACGTGCAGGGGCAGAAAGCGGCTGAAAGAGCCGCAGCAGTCCGGAGTCGGGCGTGCTGCGGCTTTGCAGATCAGCTTCTGAGATTGGTGAGCAGGCGGTTCATCTGCTCCGGAGAGCAGAAGCGGTGGTGGGCCAGATTGTTCCGGCACTCAGTGAGAAAGTTGATCCAGTTGCGCAGCTCCGGGTCCGGGAGGTACAGCAGATACTGGGTCCGGTCTGCGTTGCAGCGCAGGTTCATCATCCAGGTCATGGTGCCGAGTTCCACATCGGAGGGGCTCTGAAGTTCATAGTCGTGCTGCCAGATGTATCCGGTGCGGTCCAGCTTGGGATTCCAGTACTCGGTGGACAGAGCATTTTCAATGAGATCGGAGTTCTCTGCCACGATGAGCAGGCGTTCCATCTCAATTCCTGCGAATACGGACTGGATCTGAGCCCGCCAGACCCGCTGGTCCAGTTCTTCCTTCTCCGGGAGCCGATCGGGCAGGGGCAGGAGTTCCTCCTCCCACAGGTTCAGAAGGGCGGCAGCAGGGTCCTCTTCTTCGTAGCGGATGAGATGGATCAGATCCGGGATCATCTCGACGCTTCCCTGGGCCAGATTGGCGGCCAGGCAGGCGGCGTAGTTTTTCAGAGCGGGGGAGATGTCGATGTTGGCGTCTGCCAGAATGCTGGCAAAGAGCATGCTGTCTCCAAACCGGATGAAGGTGGAGTAGAAGAGCTCCTTTACCCTGCCGGACAGAGGGGGAATCCGGGCATCCTCGTCCACCTGCAGCACGAAGGCGCCGTCCCGCTTCAGGGACTTTCTCCGGCTGTCATTGAGGTACTGAACCAGGCTGTCCAGATTGTCCTCCGGCCTTGCGCGGATCCACCCGACACAGTTGCCCAGGATCTCCTCCTTCTGCAGGTATCGCATCTGGGCATCATATTCACCTGGGCACATGGGTTCTCTGTGGGGGCAGATGTTCCGCAGCAGCCACAGGACCACTTCGTTGCGGGACTGCTCCTGCCAGGTCAGGGTGCAGAACGCGGCGTCCTGCAGGCGGTGGCGCACCAGATCCGGCAGCTGGTCCTGCCAGACCAGGCTGTCGGTCAGGTGCACAACCACGTTGAAGCCCTCGGAGAGGCACCGGGCGATTTCCTCCAGAAAAAGGCGGGGGCCGGTGATGTTTTCCCACCAGAAGGTGGAGAAATCATCCGTCATGGGGGACCTCCTTCTTCCTGTTCCTGGTCGGACTGGGCTTCGTTCTCCTTCAGGAGCAGCCCCAGAACCTCATCCCCATTGCCGATGTAGTTCAGGAAGTCCCGCTGCTGGAACCGGTACTCCCCGGTCTCGGGGCTTTTCCAGAGGATATTCATCTTTACCATTTCGTCCAGCAGAACGGTCAGGTCGTTGTCGCTGAGACCGGACAGGATGGTCAGGTGCAGTTCCTGGCGGTTGTAGCGGCGCAGATCTTTGGCGCTGTAGCCGAAGGGGCGGCTGATCCCCTTCTCCTGATCCTCGTAGGTCATATGGGCCAGCATGCTGGAGAGGACCCGGTAGTAGGAGTTGAGAGAGATGGTGGAGATAATCATGTTGCCGATTTCCCTGCGGATGTCCTTCTCCCGGAATACAGCCCGCATCTGCTCGTCCGTGATGGCATAGGGCGGGTTGTGGCCGGGGATGACCGCGGCGTAGTAGCTGTTGAAGTCCCGGCATACCGAGTTGATCAGGGTACGGCAGAAGAACTGAATCAGGCCGGGGTAGCTGCTGGTGTTGGAGAGAATCAGATCAATCTGGGAGTCGCCGATCTGGAATCCCAGATAGCCCATGGGGATGCGGATCAGCCGGGTGGCGTCCCGGGCGGTCATGGGGCCGATGCACAGGCCGGGCCCCAGGTGCTTCAGGTTGCTGTTGTTGGCTGCCGCCGTATCCATGGCGGCAATGTTGTGGGTTCCGGCGAAGACAAACTTCACATGGTGCTTCGTCTGGTCCCGCAGGGTGATGATGGGACGGACCGGGGCGTAGTTCTCCTTCCCGAACTCCTCGAACAGGGTGTCCGATTCGTCCACGAAAATGCACATGCGCCGGATCCGGTTGCCCTCATAGAGGGTCTGAAGGGCACCGCAGAGCTCCTGGATGGTGTGGCAGGGCTGCTCCCGCAGATTGAGGCGGAGCAGGGCCTTGCTGACCTTGTCCAGCAGGGTTGCAGCTCCGGTGTCCTTGAGATCGATCCGGAAGGAGAAGTCCCGATTTTCCGGATCGTGGAGAATCTTGCTGGCCCGGGTGAGAAGGGCGGTCTTGCCCAGCTGGCGTCCGCCATAGACCAGGTTGGGACCCTGGAGGTCACACAGCTGGCACACTTCCCGCGTCCGGCCGATGAACATCTCATCGGGGATGGCACCTGCGCCGTTGCTGTAGAGCAGATCGAAGGTGTAGGGCAGCGTGCACCGCAGGAGAGCCTTCATCCGATCCCCCCCGTTGAGAGAGGCCAGATAGAGCAGCAGAACCCGGTCAATGAAGAGGAAGGGGTACTGGCGGGAGGTGTTCTTCTTGAAGGTGAGGGCCACGGTGTGGCGGGCGGTGGAGGTGAGGGAGCCGTCCATGAGGACAATGGTGGAGCCGTTGGGGGCGGCATCGCTGTTCATCAGGCTGATCAGCGTGCTCTCGCCCTTGCAGTTGGGCAGAAAGACCACATAGATGGGATCACAGAGATCGGTGCCGAACTTGTAAATGGGGTGGGGGTATTCCTTCAGGTTGGTGGGGGTTTTTTCCGCGCTGACGGTATAGACCTCGGTGGGCCTGCGGAACCGGGAGTCAGTGCTGAGATTCACGGTCCGGACCTGAAACCCAAGACCGCTCAGCAGTTCCTGAATCCGGACACGGGTATTGCCGCTGTTTTTGCGCATGGGCCAGTTGTTCAGCCATTCCAGACCCCGCTGCTTTTCGCTGTCGGAGGTCCAGTGGCAGTAGTCGGCCCCCAGGGACTCCAGGGCGTGTTCGCCCCACTTGGAGGGGTTGTCGGTGTCGTGAGCCCGGCACTCCTGGTAGTAGCCCTTCTCCAGGGAGAGAAACTGAGAGAGAAAATCCTCCTGGCTGTCCGGAGTCTGCTCGCTGGCGGGAAGCTCCTTCACGCCGCAGCGCAGCTGATTGATGTAGGAATCGGCGGTGATGAAGTTCTGGCTGTCCAGAACCCTGCGGATGGATTCCAGCAGGGGAAGGCCGGCATAGTTCCCGTCGGAGGCCAGCTCAGCGTACTGGGCTTCGTACGCAGCAGCCTGTGCCGAGATATCCCGGTTGAGAAACTCTCTGAGCCGGGACAGAAAAATGGAGAAGCTGGCGAAGTTGTGGTTCCGGAAGCAGACCTTCTGCCCCAGTTCCAGGGCCGAGAAGACGGTCTCCATGGTCTGCTCCCGGATCTTGCCGTAGGCCCGGTTCAGGCGGGTTTCGCTCTGGAAGTTGTCCACATCGAGCTGGGCGGCCCGCTCCGCGTTCTGAATGCCGATGGAGCAGTCGGGGTGGTCCAGATTCAGATGGGTCCGGATGAGTTCGGCGGTGCCGTAGTTGCGGTACCACTTTTTGTTTTCGTAGTTCTCGATCTGGCTCAGGATGTGAGCGGGTTCCTCCCGGTCCTGGGCGATGGCCCGCACCAGGAAAGTCCAGGGCTCCAGTCCCTTCAGGTGATAGAAGTCGGGGATGATCCGGTTCTCTCCGCTTTCCCCCAGCATCAGTTCGGGAGTCAGGCAGAGGCTGAAGTGGAAATCCCGGTATTCCGGGGCAGGATCTCCCTCCAGAACCTTCAGCATCTGACGGGCAGTCCGCTGGAGAATGAGGGTGCCGGCCCGCCCATAGGGCGAGGTGTCAGGCAGAACTTCAGCCGCCACGGTGCGGAGCAGGGAGCGGATCTGACCGAGAAGGCGGGCAAGCCGGTCCCGGGGCAGGGCAGCATCGGAGGCCGGTTCCCCGCCCTGGAGATCCATCCACTTCTGGATCACATTTAAGCGCTCCGAAATGGCCCTTTTGCAGGTTTTGCGGGCGGGGGAGTCATTTTCCAGGTGCTTGATCTTGACGATGCTGTTCTTGATCCGGATCTCGGTCCAGGTGCGGTCGATGTAGTCCTCCAGACGCCTGTCCAGATCGGTGTCCTCAGGACCCAGCAGATCGCGCAGTGCGCTCTTGCACTGGGCGACATCCAGCCTTTCGCCGGAGGCAATCTGGCCGATGAAGGACCCGATGACACTGCCGGGGCCCACGAGAAGCTTCAGACACAGATCCAGTCCGTACAGGGAGATGGAGGTGGTGGGGGTGGCCCGCAGGGTGTCGGCGGTTTTCTGCAGGTCCTGCAGTGCTGTGCTGCGGGCGTCATCTCCTGCCAGGTTGCGCAGGGTGTCAGGGGAGAAGCCCAGACCGTCGATCTGGAAGGAGATTTCCTTCAGCGGTCCGCTGAACAGAGACACCAGCTGCTGCAGGTTATCGGGGATGGGGAGCCCGGAGGCCATGTTGTACAGGTCGTGATCAAAGGGGGAGGAGGGGAAGGCCATGGCCCACAGGAGGTTGGAGAGAATCATGGTCTGTTCCAGTGTCTGCAGGCGGGGATCCCCGTCTCCCAGTCCGTCCTGCTGTTCCTTGATGGTGCTGCTGGACCAGCTGAAGTCCAGGCCGGGCATGCGGATGCTCTGGCAGAGAATCGGGTAGAAGTGCCGGTAGACGGCAAAACCTTCTCCAGGGGCGCTGGCCAGGACCTCCGCCATGGCACAGGCCTCCGGCAGAGCGTTCTCGGCGATAAGGTGTACGGTAAGCCCCATGAGCTGCCTGGGCCGTACGGGATCGGTCTGCTCCAGGATGACCCGGGCGCAGCCCTGCGCATCCAGGTCGGGGAGAAGATCCATGTCCTCGGCAGGGGACTCCGGAAGGGTTTCCTCTCGGGGGGAGAGGGCAGCCTGCTCTTCCGGGTGACCGGAATGGGACTGGGGCACTTGGGGAGAGACCTCCGGCGCGGGAGCAGCCGGCTGGGAATCCGCAGAGGATGACACGTCTGCGGCGGGGCCCTTGTTTACCTGTCCGGCATCTTCGCCGGCGATGCCGCTCTCCTCTGAGCTGCTGCCCTGGCTCACCGCAGGCAGGGGTTCAAAGCCGGGCAGGGATACCTGTTCCTCTGTGGGAGTGGGCTCCGATTCCACCGGAAGACCCAGGGCAGGGGCCTCCGTCTCCCGAAGGCGTTTTGTCAGGATGTCCTCCAGAGTGCCCTCCTTCCAGGGGAAGACACCGTCCTTGACCCACATCAGACTGCGAAGGGGGACCCAGCGGGTTCCCCGCAGAAGGTGCATGCCCTGTCCGGGTACAAAGCCGTAGACGGCATTGCTGGGGTGAGAGGGAACGGAAGGAAGAGGATCGGCCAGGTAAAGCACAGAGTTCTTGGGGGGCGGATCGGACCTCTCAAACCGGATGGTGGAGACAATGGGCAGCTCGCTGGTGGGAACCTGTACGGAGTAGGTGCCGTCTTTCCAGCTCAGGGAGCTGATCATTCCGGATCTTACACGCCGGGAGAGGTTTTTGGGTCCGTCCAGCATGTACTGCAGGAAGAGCATGTACATGGCGACAAGTCTGTTGCGCTCCAGATCCCTCAGAAGGGAGGGAACGTCCACATCCGGATGGGCAGCAAGAGGGTTGACCCCGGCAGTCAGGGGGGAGACCCGGGCCAGCTCCCGGACGATGGAGGGGGAGCGGAGGGCGCTGAGGCTGTAGCTGGTGAGACAGTAGAAGGATGCACCGCTGCGGGTGGTGTAGCGCACCGCCATGTCCTCCCGGACCATGGTGTCCAGTTCCTCGTGGATCCGGGTGAGGAAGGAGGGATCCCGGCTCTCCTCCCCGGGGGCGATTGCTGTCCGGAAGGAGGCGAGGGTCTCCTCGTCTGCCACGCCCAGCTGGGACATCAGCAGCAGGATGTTGCACGACAGCACGGAGAGGGTGTCCAGCTGCTTGCGGAAACGCCGCTCATTGTAGGGAACATCGTTCAGGACGGGAGGTGTGGTCTGCAGCAGGGGGGCGGGCTGGGAAGCCGATTCCGGATTGGCAGGGGGAGCGGCCTCAGGGTTCTGCGGGGCGGATTCTTCAGGTGCGGGTTCCTCCTCCGGCTGGGCGGAGGGCTCAGAAGGCTCCGGGGTGATTTCCCCCTCCGGGGTCTGGGCGGCGGACTCCTGGGTGGCGGTGTCCGGGGCATGCGGCTGGGGGATGACAGGCTCTTCTGCAGCGGCCAGGGGGGTCTGCCCCGGCGCGGTTTCCTCTCTGCCTACCGGTTCCGGGTGGAGGGGATCAGGGTCCGCCTTCTCATCGGGAGCGGGAGCAGGCTCCACCGGCGGGATCTCTTCCCCGGGGGCCGGCAGGGGAACGGATTCCTCCTCTCGTTCAGGCGCGGGGACAGGTTCCGGAGAGGTCTCTACGGTACTGGCAGGCTGCTGCAGATCCTCCTGGGGCTGCTCTGGGGGAGCGGCGGGAGCTGTCTCAGGAGGCTGGAGGTCGGTGGGTGTCTCAGGATCTGATCCTCTGGCGGGTTTGTCCTCCGCAGGAGGTTCATGGGCAGGGATTTCCTCCGGGACGGCTTCCGGAGGAGCCGGAGGGAGGGTGTCTTCCTCCGGAACCGGGGCAGAGGACCGGATAGGCGGTTCGGAGCTCTCCCCGGGGGCGGAGAGATCCTGCTGGGGTTCTCCGGCAGCCTGCTCTCCGGGAAGGCAGAGCTTCCGGTCCAGGAGGGCGTAGGCAATCTGGTAGCCAAATGCCCGCTTCACCATTTTCTCCTGTTCCTGCCCAGGACGGCCGTTACGGACCCAGGAGGTGAGAATGCGGTAGGGTTCCAGTTCCCCTCTGCGGCCTCTGGCAAGAAGCTCCTGCTCATTGCAGGCGGCCAGTTCGTCCTGACAGCGGGCCAGTGCGTCCCGGTGCTCGTCATCTACGCAGTCAATGGACAGGAAGGTCCGGACCGTGGTCTCGATGGAGCGGCGCCTGGTGGTCTGAGCCTCCTGAGCCTGCTGGAGTTCCTCCAGGCTGCTGATGTAGGAGTAATCCACATCGTCCACGCCGGAGTTCTGGAGGCTTTCAATGCCGCTGGTGCGTGTGGCAACCAGAGTGTCCAGCCTCTCCATGATGCTGTAGCACTCGTCTTCTGTGGGGAACTTCCTCTCGGAAATCTTGTCCAGAAGCAGCCGCAGGAGCTGCAGAGTCTGTTCAAACTGCTGACGGATGGTTTCCAATTTGGTTTCACCTTCTTCTGGTTGTCGATGCTGATAAGGTTCTGTTTCTGGTACGCAACCCGCTTCAGGTGCAGATTCCAGGACCCGGGAAGCAGAGAAGACGGGGAGGTCTGCATCTAATACTACAACAGAACGGCCGGGATGGCAACTGCCAATTTCCCAGCCCCGGTGTAGGCCGCCGCCGGAGCCGGAGAGCGGCCGGGGGGGGTCAGAGCAGCCCGGCACGGATGGCCTGCGCCGCCGCCCCCAGATCCGGGAAGCAGGCGTTGCAGAGGGAGGCGATCTCCTCCGTGGGTCTGACGAGATCCGGAATCATGACAGTGCAGCAGCCCGCCGCATGGCCGGCCCGCACCCCATTGAAACTGTCCTCGAAGACATAGCACTCGTCCGGCTCCAGGCCAAGCCGCGCCGCAGCGGTGAGGAAGGCGTCCGGGTCCGGCTTGGCCCGCTTCAGGTCCTCCCCGGTAACGAGGACATCGAAGAAGGAGAGCAGACCGGCGCGCCTCAGGTTGTGCTCCACCTGGCTGCGGTGGGAGCTGCTGGCGACCGCCATGGGTACCCCCCGCTCCCGGAAGAGGCCAAGGATGTCCCGCAGACCGGGCTTTTCCGTCAGGTCCTTCTCCTGCAGCGTGTAGCTGATGGAGTAGGTCAGATTCATGTACGAGCGGCTGTCGATGCCCGGGATCCAGGCCTCGATGATGCGCTGCATGGTCTCCCCGCTGGAGCCGCTGACCGCAGTGCGGAACCCCTCCGGCAGAACGAAGTTCATCTGCTCCGCGGCAAGGGCCCAGGCGGTGAAAAAGATCCGTTCCGTGTCGAATATCAGGCCGTCCTGATCGAAAATGGCACCACGGCGCATGGAAATTCCCCCTTACCAGATTAAGTTCCGGTTCCTCCCACAGCATACCACAGGCGGGGGAGAAAATCCAGGGGTACCTGCCCGGAGGGACCCGGAGGAGGAGGGTGCGGAAAGTGTCCCCTGGGGTAAGGATTTTCCTCCGCAGGGGGGAACTCCATCCCGCTGCAGCCAGAGGCCCGGCAGGGCAAAAGCCCCGGCTGCCGGCTCAGGGCTCCCCCGGCATGTTTCCGGCGGTGACCCCGGGGGTCTCCGGTTCCAGAGACCGGGTGCGCCGGCGGGGACGGGACACAGCACAGGCCTCCGGCAGCGGAGGGTGTATGGCCGGGGGAAAAAGAGCCCCGGGCGGGGAATCCCGCTCCGGGGCGTGGACGGATGGAAGAACTTATTTTCCGCCGGTGTTGGCAATGCCCTCAATGAACTGACGCTGGAAGATCATGTAGAGAATTACCATGGGCAGCATGGCCAGCAGACTGCCGGCCATAAGCACCGGGAAGTTGGTGGTGAACTGACCGCGCAGGGTGGCCAGGCCGGAGGACAGGGTCATCATCTTCAGGTCAGAGTTGACGACCAAAGGCCACATCAGGTCTCCATAGGCGAAGACGGCAGTGAAGATGGTCAGAGCGGCCACGGAGGTGCCGGTGAGCGGGAACATGACCTTGGTGAAGGTCTGCCACTGGTTGCAGCCGTCCAGGTAGGCGGCTTCGCCGATCTCCGTGGGAATGCCCATGTAGGTCTGACGCAGGAAGAAGGTGCCGAAGGCCGAGACGATGCCGGGAAAGACCAGGGCGAAGATGCTGTTGGCCGCTCCCATCTTGGCGATCATCTGGTACTGGGGAAGAATGAAGATCTGGGAGGGGAGGGACATCTGGACCAGAATGATGACGAAGAGGATGTTCTTGCCCCGGAAGTGGAGTTTGGCGAAGGCGTAGCCGGCCATGGAGCTGAAGGCCACCGCACAGACAACCCGGAACAGGATCATGAGGCCGGTGTTGATGTACATGTTCACAAAGGGCAGGCTGGCGATGGCGTCCTTGAAATTGTTCAGGTTCCAGTGGGCGGGCAGGATGTTGTGGATGGTGATGGGGACCTGGATGCTCTCCGACTGGGTCTTGAAGCAGGTCAGGATCATCCAGAGGAAGGGGAAAATCATGATGCAGGCCCCGAGGATCAGGAAAACGTAGGTGAGAACCGTAGTCAGAGTTCTGCTTTTCTCCAGAGAAGCGGATTTTTTCATGACCTTACCTCCTTACACGTCGTAGTTGACCCATTTTTTCTGTCCGATGAACTGAATGACGGTGATGATACCGATGATCAGAACCGTCCAGACCACAATGGCAGAGCCGGTACCGCGGCTGCCGGCCACGAAGGTCTCACGGTAGAACAGGTACATGAGACTCTGCACTGAGGTAAGGGCCGGGTTGGTGTCCTCCACCATCATGTAAATGAGATCGTAGACCTTTACGGAGGCCATGAGCCGCATGATCATGACCACGAAGAGGGTGGGGGAGACCATGGGGAGGGTAATGTTGAAAAACTGCTTCAGCTTGCCGGCTCCGTCAATGGAGGCGGCCTCGTAGTAGGTCTTGGAGATGTTCTGCAGACCGGCCAGGAGCAGCACGGCGTCGTAGCCGATGTTGCTCCAGATGGCCACCACGGCGCAGGCGATCATGACGACCTTGGAGTCAGTGACCCAGTTGATGTGTGTGCCCAGGATCTGGTTCAGGATTCCGTAGTCGGCGTTGAAGATCCAGCGCCACACCATGGTGACGGCGGCAGGGGCGCAGACCATGGGCAGGAAGAAGATGGTGCGGAAGGCGCCCTTGCCCCGGATCTTCGCGTTCAGGAGCATGGCGACCAGCAGGGACAGGAACAGTCCGAGGGGTACGGTCAGGAGACAGAAGTAGATGGTGTTCCAGGTGGCGCGCCACACCTCCGGGTCCCTGAAAATCTGGAAGTAGTTTGACAGACCGATGAACCGGTAGTGACCGAAGCCCAGATGCTCACAGAAGCTGGTGTAGATTGTCTGCACAAAGGGCCACAGGTTCAGAACGATCAGTCCGACGATGGTGGGGGCGATCATGATATAGCCCCAGTTTTGTTCCCGCCTGGCAGCGGCGGACAGTTTTCCTCCCATATTCACACCCTCCTATTGGGAATCCGCCAGTTTCTTTGCGGTCTCTGTGTTGATCAGGGTCTGGATGTTTGCAAGCCCGGTGTCAATGTCAACCGAGCCGTTGTAGATGCTGGTCATGATGTCCACCACGCCGCTCTTCCACTTGGGACGGGCCGCGTTGTTGGCGTACTGCACGGCATAGTCAAACTGATCGATGATGGCCTGCAGGTTCAGCTGGTAGTCGAACTGGTTGAAGGCGCTGATCCAGGTCTCTTCCAGTCCCAGGTAGGCGGGAATGGCGGCGCCGGATTCGCCCTGAATCCGCTGGGCCTCTTCCGTGCCGAAATAGCGCAGCACGTCAAGGACCACGTCCAGATTTCTGCCGTGGGCACCGGTGGCGTAGGTCAGGCCGTTGGAGATGGAGGCGCGGCCGCTGCCGGATGCCGGGTTGGGGGCGATGGGCAGGACGGCAACATCCCATTTGCCCATCATGTCCGGATAGTTCTTCATGGTGCTCAGCAGATTCCAGCTGCCGTCCAGGTACATGGACCCCAGAGCGGAGATGAAGGCGGTTCCGGGGCTGGTTTCGGCGAAGTAGGCCTGATTGGGGCACCAGTCGTAGGACTGAAGATTGACGTAGAACCTGACGGCGTCCTGTGTGGCAGGCTGATCAAACCCGCCCTGGGTCTTGTCCTCGGTGAGGACGCAGCCGCCGTTCTGGTAGATGAAATTGTGGTAGCCCAGCTGCTCGTCGTTGTAGGCCATGAAGCCGTACGCGCCGGTGGCCTCATAGATTTTCGCGGAGGCATCCACCAGAGTGTCCCAGGTCCAGGTCTCGTCCGGATAGGGAACTCCGGCCTGATCGAACAGCTCCCTGCTGTAGACCAGGCACACGTTGTCCTTGTCCTTGGGAACGCCGTACATTCTTCCGTCACTGCCCTTGGCGTTGCTGATGGAGATCTCACTGAAGTGCTTCTGGTAGAAGTCCGGATCTTCCTCATCGTACAGGTTGGTGACATCGGCCAGCATGCCGAAGTCGGAGTAGTAAAGGATCTGGTCCGTATGCATCCAGAACAGGTCCGGCAGGGTGTTGCTCTCGGCAGCGGCCTCCAGCTTCGTCCAGTACTCGCTCCAGCTGGTGACCTGCACTTCGATGTCCACGTCGGGGTTTACGTTGGCGGTATAGGCATCGCACATGGCCTGCATGCCGTCGCGCTGGTCCACGTCCCAGATCTGGAAGGTGAGATGGGTTTTGCCAGCGGAGGATCCGCATGCGGTCAGGGAAAGCAGCAGCAGGGCTGCCAGCAGCAGCGCCGCTGCCCTGCGGGAAAGATTATGCATTTGCTCCACTCCTCTTTTTCGTGATGGTCTCCCGTCCCCGCGTGGGTCCGTCCCGGAAGAGCCAGGGCGGGAGACTCCGGAATTTCAGAGAACACAGTTCCAGGGATTGCAGGAGGCCTTGGAAGGATGCCGGCCGCTCTGCCGGCGGGGGTGGGCCGATTCAGCTGAATCGGGACAGGTATCAGAACGGAAATGGAAGGATCTGCATGTTTCTCATCTGCCGATAGGCAGTGCCGGGACTCACAGAATGAATGGTCTGCGGGTGTGGGGGACATTTCTGGAGGGGTAGCTCTGAACATACTCAGTGGGGGACATGCCGGTTTCACGGCGGAAGACCTTGGAAAAGTAGTTGGCGTTGGAGAAGCCGGAGGCCATTGCCACGTAGGTGACCGTTACATCCGGTTCCTGCAGCAGCAGCTTGGCATGCTCGATGCGGACCCGGACAATGTACTTCCCGGGGGAGATCCCGGTCTTGAGGGAAAAACTGCGGGCCAGGTGAGATTTGGAGACCTGGAGGCGGCAGGCCAGTTCGTCCAGCCCCGCCAGATAGGGGAACTCCCGCTGAATGATGGCGAGAGCCGCCTCGACCAGAGCGGGAAAGTCATACTGCCGACTCACATGGGCACTGCGCAGTTTGACCAGCATGGAGTAGGCGTAAGAGGAAGCGGTGTCTCCGCTGACCGGGGTATGTTCTTCGTTGAGCACGGCGAGGGTGTAGAGGGCCTCCCGGATGGAAGGTGCGCCGCTGGGAAACAGGCCCAGGCCGTCGGTCAGCCGGTCCCCGAGAAGGCGGTTCGGCAGTTCCCCGCCCAGTTCCATCAGCATGCAGATGCAGGATGTGATCGCATTCAGAGTGTAGGTGCTCAGGTTGCTGGAGACCAGAGCCTGTCCTTCCTCCAGCAGACGGTAGCAGTTGAGAGCGGTGAAGGTCAGGCTTCCCCGATCTACGGCCACCAGGAGGTAATGCCGCTGACCGCATCCCCCGGTGAAGGGATTGCCGGAGTCCAGCGACAGGATCCTGGCATGGTCCACGGCAAGCACGTTGCCCACCGTCTCGTCCGGGGGATCCGGGGTGATGACCTGTTCCCTGGCTGGAATGTGAAACATCCGAATCGCCTCCCCAGTTCGAAATGATTCCCTGCGTCGGGAATCAGTGCGCGATAGCCAGTTCTGTCTGCTTGTCGAAGAGGTGGATTTTTTCTGTTTTGAGGGTGAGAATGGCGCCGTCGCCTTCCCGGCCCTGGAAGGTGGGTTCGGTGCGGACCACAATGCGGTTGCCCTGGCAGTCCACATGGAGACTGATCTCGGAGCCCATGAGCTCGGCGATGTCCACGGTGGCCTTCAGGTTCCCCCGGACGCCGGATCCCACATCCGCCGCCTGGATGTCCTCGGGGCGGATGCCCAGAGTGACGGTCTTGCCCAGATAGGGTGACACCTTTTCGTTCATGCGGGAGGGAAGGGGAATGGTGGCACCGCAGACGGTGGCGGAGTAGCCGCTGTCCAGCCGGCCGATCACGGCGTCCAGGAAGTTCATCTGCGGGGAGCCGATGAAGCCGGCCACGAAGAGGTTGCAGGGGTAGTCGTACAGGACCTGGGGGGCATCGTTCTGCTGGATGACGCCCTCCTTCATGACCACGATGCGGTCGCCCATGGTCATGGCCTCGGTCTGGTCGTGGGTGACGTAGACGAAGGTGGTCTGCAGACGCTTGTGCAGGTGACTGATCTCAGAGCGCATGGCGGTACGCAGCTTTGCGTCCAGGTTGGACAGGGGTTCGTCCAGCAGGAAGACGGCCGGGTTGCGGACCATGGCGCGTCCCAGGGAAACACGCTGACGCTGACCGCCGGAGAGTGCCTTGGGCTTGCGGTTGAGCAGGTGCTCCAGATCCAGAGCCCTGGCGGCCTCGTGGACCCGCCGGTCGATCTCATCCTTGGGGAGCTTCTGCATGGCCAGACCGAAGGCGATGTTCTTGTAAACCGTCATGTGGGGGTAGAGGGCATAGTTCTGGAAAACCATGGCGATGTCCCGGTCCTTGGGGGCCACATCATTGACCACCCGGTCACCGATGTAGAGCTCCCCGTCGGAGATGTCTTCCAGGCCGGCGATCATGCGCAGGGTGGTGGACTTGCCGCACCCGGAAGGACCGACCAGGATGACGAATTCCTTATCCATGATCTCCAGGTTCAGGTCAGGGACAATGGTGACGTTGCCGGGGTAGGTCTTCTTGACGTGCTTGAAGGTAATGCTTGCCATTTTTGCGCCTTCCTTTCATTCCGGACGGCTGAACTGAGTTCCGTCCGTACCTTATGGTTCCAAAATACCACAGAGGGGGGTCAGTCGCAAGGGTAAAAAAAGCGCATACCGGGTAAAATCCTATCACAGGGACAAAATGACAGGAAATTACCCGTGATATCAAAAAATTACCCTTGCACCCGGCGGGGAGGCATGGTACGCTATAAGGAATGAAAACCTGCGGATCAGGCAGGGAGGAGAGGGGGCTGAAGATCATGTTTTTTTCGGGCCGCTATGGGGAGCCGGGGCCAGGGGTGGACCCCGAGGCGCCGGAGAAGACCGGTGTGGCCCGGCTCTGGGAAATTGTCCAGCTGGAGGCGGTTACACTGGTGAAGCTGAATCTGGTTTTTCTTGTGACCTGCCTGCCGGTGGTTACCATCCCGGCGGCGGTCTACGCCATGAACCAGACGGTGCGGCGCATGGTGCTGGATCAGCCGGTGGACTGCTTCTGGCACTACCGGCAGGCCTTTACCGGCAGCTGGAGGCGGGCCTACGCCGCCTTTTTTCTTACGGCAGTGCCCCTGGTCGTAAGCGGCACCGGGATCTGGTTTTATCTCAGCCGGGCGGGGGAGAATCCCCTGTTTTTTGCCCCCTTCCTGCTCTGCTCCACCGCCTTTCTGGTGGTGCTGATGGCCTCCGTCTATCTGTACGGCCTGCTCAGCACAGGGCTGAAGGTGGGGGAGTCGGTCCGACTGGCCCTGATTCTGGGCATCGGACGGCCTCTGCGGGCGGCACTGGCCCTGCTGTGCTACTACGGCCTCACCATCTTCGCCATTCTGCAGTTTCCCATCAGCGGACTCTATCTGCTGCTGCTGGGATTTTCGGTGCCCTGCCTTCTGGGCAATTTCTACCTGCGCACTGTGCTGAAACGGCAGACGGATGCCATGGGGGGTGAGGGCGGAGGTGTCCCGGCTTCGAAGCCCTAGCCCCGGGTCAGATCCCCGGGGACACCGGGGCGCAGCCGGAGGTTCGGGTCCGCACCAGAGCGGGGGATACAGGTCCGGAATGTGCAGGTTCTCCGGCCGCAGTACCGGGCCGATCCGGGGGAAAGGCGCCGGAAGTACCCCGTCCGGTCAGCGGGTCAGGAATTTCATCGGTGAAAAAACAGCAGGGAGACTGTCCGTGTATTTGGATAGTCTCCCTGCTGCCGCTTCACGCCGGATTCAGAAGAGAGTGATTAAAGATTCAGATGGTACGGAGGAACTGCTGAAGGAAGGGGAGAGCGGCACCCAGCGAAACGGTGTGACGGGGCAGGGTGCTCAGGCGCAGATAGTCTGCATCCGGTTCGAAGGGATCCTGAGCGGCCACGTACTTCTTCAGGGTGGGGAGCCAGGGGGGCAGGTACTGGGCGAGAAACCCTCCCAGCACCACATCGCAGTCCAGCGCCATGCGGATGTTGCCGATGCCCACGGCCAGATGGCGCAGCATGTCATACCAGAGCATTTCGTGTTCCGGGCTGTGGCTGCGCACCTGCTCAAAGAAGTCATCCAGAGAGAGGCCGGTCTCCTCCCGGATGCGCAGGGCGGAGCAGTAGGCCTCCAGGCAGCCCTGGCGGCCGCAGCGGCAGCGCCGGCCGCCGGGTTCCACACACATGTGCCCGAATTCGCCGCTGCGCAGATTGTCCCCCGGATAGGGGCCTCCTCCGATGAAGATGGCACCGCCGACGCCGTTCTCCAGGGAGAGCCAGGCCATGGTTCCCTGCTCCCGGGTGAGAAAACATTCCGCCAGTCCCCCGCAGCTGCTGTCGTTGAGCACAAGGGAGGGCCAGGGAAGGGCATCGGTGAGGGTGTGCAGAGAGACATCCCGGAAGGGAAGGGTGGGGGCAAGGACGATGCGCTCTCCCCTGGGATCCAGGACGGCAGGCAGGGCGATGCCTGCCCCCAGAAGCCGCTGGGGATCCAGATGGTTCTGCTCCAGAAAGCCCGTCAGCTCCCGGGCCAGGAAGGGGCCAAGTTCCGGAAAGGAGATGCCGGGGGGCAGAGGAATCCGCTGGTGGGCCAGTTCCGTCAGGCGCAGGTCGGCGGCGGAGAGGCGCAGGCGGCTTTCCGTCACGGATACTCCCACGGCAATCCTGGCATCCGGTACGATGGACAGGCCCTGGGGATGGCGGCCCCGGGTAGATTTCTGCTTTTCGACAGCCTGAACCAGGCCCAGGTCGGTGAGTTCCGAGAGAGCCTGGTAGACGGTGGGCAGGCTGAGGCCCAGGTCGTCCGCCAGCTTCTGCCGGGAACAGAAGCCGGTGGCGTGGTAGAGATAGTGGTATACCGCTGTTCTGGACTGCCGTCCCTCCGGCAGAGTGGCCGTCTGGTCCATGGGAGTGCCTCCTCCTGTCTGATTTTGTGTTGGGATGGTCCGTGCCGGAATGTGAGGATTCCGGTGAACCGCTCCACCCGGATTGCCGCCGGGTTGGAGTTTCCCCTCCTGAGGGGATGGGGCGCCGATGATGTGCCCGGGGAAGCCGGGAGAGGTCAGGGCTCTGAGCCCGGGCCGACCCCCGGCCTGGTCCTCTCCGGGCAGGGGGGGATTTTCGCCCCGGATGGGACTGCCCCCGTTTTCAAAGGGGACCGGTCCCACGGGACAGGCTGCAGGAGGGTCCCCGCTGCAGATCATCCCGCCGCAGGGCTGCGGTCCTTCGTCTGTCCGCCTCCGGACCTGACAGCTGACGGGATGGGACATCCCGGGCCGGGTCTGCTGCTGCGCAGGACTGTGGAGGGGATCGGATCCGCCTGTGAGAAGGGGCATGGGCTGTGCCCCTACATTATATATAGTACCTGACACCATGCAGGTCCGGAGCCCCAGACCCCA
>CAYXVN010000005.1:0-2932 GCA_964468565.1 uncultured Oscillospiraceae bacterium
TTCAAGGACAGCGTGCGGGAGGTCGCCCAGGGCTACGAGTGCGGCATCACCATTGAGAAGTTCCAGGACATCAAGGTGGGCGACATCGTGGAGGCCTACCTCATGGAGCAGATCACAACCTGATTCCGATTCCCAGGGGCGGGCGGTTTCGCCCGCCCCCTTTCTCCGCAGAGAGCAGAAAGGAGACCTCCACCATGAGTCTTGTCACTCTCCTTGCCGCAGACACCCCCCTGCCTGCCGTGAACCTGCAGATGGAGCGGGAAACCCGTATCCGGGACATCACCCTCCGCTTTCCCGGGGGCCTGAGGATCTCGCCGCTGACCTGGGCCCGGGACGCCGTCGAGGACCTGGGCTATCCCATGAAGCCCTGCCGCTTCGAACTGGAGCTGGACCCCGTCCCGGAGGACTGCCAGGCCCTGAAGAAGTACCTGAGCGATCATCTGCCTCCCGGCACGGAGGTGCAGCTGTGGTCCCTCTGGGTGGGCAGCGGCCCCGGAACCCTGCACCGCTTCCGGGGAAGTCTGGCGCAGATGGACAGCGAGGCCCTGGAAATTCTGGATCTGAACCGGCCTGGTCCCGCCGAGGAGGGCCAGGTCTGCGTCACCCTGCGGGTCTGACCCTTCAGACTCTGAAACCAAAAGACCTTAATCCGCAGGGTTTTCGCACCCCTCAGGGTATGGTCACAGAAAACGGATGCTTCAATAAGACCAGGAACGGAGTTATGCCGAAATACTACATTCGTTCAACTTTACGGACGGGACACAGTCCACGCCCAGTCACTGCACCCTGGTACGCCTGAACACCGGCCCTGTCTGGCTTTGAAGGCGCCGGATCATCTGTCCCTTATGTGTGGGCATGCATCGCAGGCAAGTGCATCACTACGCGGGTGCGGAATCAGAAGCGGCATTGTATGCCGGATTCCGGCCTATAGAGGTGAAAACACACCTGTTTCGGCAATGTCAGCCGGAATCGTCCAATCTTTACGCAGACAGGTGAATCCGGTGCGAAAAACTTCACGGAATCAGGAAAGGAGGAATATCATGCCCAGTACCCGCATGGGGCGCATCAACGAGGAGATTGTCCGCGAGATGTCCGCCCTCATTCCAACGGTGAAGGATCCCCGCGTAACCGGCCTGATCTCGGTTACGGCGGCAGAGACCTCAACGGACCTTAAATACTGCAGGATTTACGTCAGCATTCTGGACAAGTCCAGTTCCGCCCAGGTCATGAAAGGCCTGAAATCCGCCTCCGGCTACCTGCGCCGGGAACTGGGCCAGGCTCTTCGCCTGCGCTTCACCCCGGAGCTGACCTTTGTGCAGGACGACTCCATCGACAAGGGGGCCCACGTCCTTCAGCTGCTGCGGGACCCGGAGGCGGTGAAGCCCCCCAACCCCGCCAATGCCGATATCATCCTGGATGAGGAGGACTGATTCCATGACACCCAACCAGGCAGCCGCCTTTCTCGCCGGTCACGACGGCTTTCTCATCCTGACCCATGTGCGGCCGGACGGGGACACCGTCGGCTGCGCCGCCGCCCTGTGCCGTTTCCTGCGGGACATGGGCAAGGAGGCCTTCGTACTCCCCAATCCGGAGACCACTTCCGCCTTCACCCCCTATCTGGAGGGGCTTCTGGCCCCGGATGGCTACCAGCCCCGGTCCGTTGTCACCGTGGACATCGCCGCCCGCAGCCTCTTCCCGGAAAATGCCCGGTGCTATCTGGACCGGGTGGATCTGGCTCTGGATCACCACCCCTCTCAGGAATTTTTCGCCGCCCGGACCTGTGTGGACCCCGGGCGGGCTTCCTGCGGCGAGGTGGTCTATGACGTCCTGAATCTGCTGGGCCCCATCCGGCCCGAAGTTGCCCTCCCCCTCTATGTGGCTATTTCCACCGACTGCGGATGCTTTGTCTACTCCAACACCAGTGCCGCCTGTCACCGCACCGCCGCCGCCCTTATGGAGACCGGCATTGACGTCTATCCCGTCAACCGCCGTCATTTTCGCTCCAAGTCCTTCCGCCGCCTGAAAATTGAGGGCATGCTGGCTGCCGGCATGGAACTGCGTGATGGCGGCACCACCGGAATTGTCACCCTGACGCTGGACATGATTGCCAGCACCGGAGCCCGGGAAGAGGATGTGGAGGACGTGTCCTCCTTTGTGGGCCAGGTGGAGGGGGTTTCCACCGGGATCACCCTGCGGGAACTGCGTCCCGGCGTCTGCAAGGTGTCTCTGCGCACCGATCCCGGAACCCTCAACGCCTGTGAGGTGTGCCGGCTTCTGGGCGGGGGAGGGCATGCCGCCGCTGCCGGTGCCACCATGGAACATGTGACCATGGCCCAGGCCAGGGAAAAGGTCCTTGCCGCCATGGAGGCAGTCCGTACCGGCAGGTCTGCGCTCTGACAGACTCCCCTTGCACTTCCGCTCTGCAGAGAATCTTTCCGCCCCTGCACAGATTATTCCCTTTTCCTCTGCTTTTCCCGAAATTTCCCCGGATTTCCAGGGAAGAATGCAAGGATTCTTTGACAGAAAGAGCAGATTCCTTCTCGAAATTTTTCCGACAACATGTCATAATCTTTTCTGAGTTGAGGCGAATGCCGGCATCTGCTCCGTGTGCCGGTGTCTTCCGCCGTAGGAGGTTTCCATAAGATGGAGAAGAATGTGAACGACTCCGGCGTGGAAAGCGTGGAGCACGGCTTTACCGAAGAGCCTGTCTCTGATCCCATCGGAGAGATTGAGGCGGAGAGCTTCTCCGTATCCGCCCCGGAACTGGAACACGACATGAAAAAAGCCGGCATCCATGTGCCGGAGAAACCTGTGAGCGAAACCGCCACCTCCCCGTCCGGTGTGGACCAGGTGGAACTGGGCTTTGAGGACCGCCCCGGGGAAGATGTGCTGGCTGCTGCCGCCACCTCCGGCGTGGTCTCCTCCGCCGAAC
>CAYXVN010000005.1:3032-41842 GCA_964468565.1 uncultured Oscillospiraceae bacterium
CTCCTCCGGTGTGGTCTCCCCCACCGAACTGAACTGGAACCTGAAGGCCGCCGGTATTGACGTCCCTGAGAGCGCCCCCAAAGAGAAGGACACCCCTGGCCCGTCAGGGGTGGAGCAGGTGGAAACCGGATATCAGGCCGGATCCCCTCTGGATGTTCTGACGGCCGCCTCCATGTCCGCCGTCACCTCCCCCAAGGAGCGCACGGATGCACTGAAGGCGGCGGGTATCACCTGTCCGGAGCCCCCGGTCAAAGAGGAAGAGGAGGGCCTCTCCGGCATCGAAAGTGTGCAGAGCGGATTTACCGCCGAACCTGAGATGAACAGTGTGGAGGAACTCAACGCCACCCGCTATGCCGCCGCACCCCAGGAGATTGAGGAAAACATCGAAAAGGTGGAGAAGGAGTATCTGGGCGAGCGCGTTCAGGTCAACGATGCCCTGCTCTCCAAACTGAAGGAGAGCGGCTATAACGGTGATCTGGAAGATCTGCGCAAGCTCTTCGATGACCTCAGAAACGACTGATTCCTGCTACCGCAGAAAACCCGCACGGAAAACCCCTCTCAGGTCTTTCCGTGCGGGTTTTTCAATCCTCAAATCGTCCCTCCGGGGTCCTGACCTCTTCCGGGACACTCCCGCTGGCGGGTCAGCTCAATGGCCTCCTTGCCCGTCATGTGGTCCACGATGATTTCCACACAGCACAGAGACTTCCACTCCCGCTGAATCTCCCGCTCCACCAGCTCCGGATCCCGGCAGTACTTTCTGCCCAGAGCTTCCGCCGTCTGCCGGATGGCATCCTCATCCTCCAGAATCCGCGCCCGGCCGAAGAGAATGACACTGCGGAAATACGCTGTCAGCTCCTCTTCCACCACCCGGTCCTCTGCGATGACACAGAAGGAGACCCGGTCCCAGCGGCGTATGGCGTCCACCCTGTGCCCCTGTTTTGCTCCGTGAAGGAAGATTTTTCCTCCCGTATAAACATAGTTCACCGGTACCGTGTAGGGATATCCATCATCCCCCAGAACACCCAGAACACCGGTTTTGCCCTCTTCCAGAATCTGCTCACACTCCTCCCGGGAGAGCTGCTGGCGGCTTCTTCGCATGGGTCGGAACATGATCTGATCTCCTTTCCGGGAAAAGAAGGCACCGCCGCCGGACTCAGAGGCCGGGCCTGAAGACCGGGTTTCAGCGGATCTTCCCTGCTGTGGCAACGGACTCCGTCTGAGGGGAAAGCATCCGGGGACATTCACAAAGTTCCTCTGCTCCCCGGTCCTCTGGCCGGTGGGGGTACAGGACGGCCTTCTTCACTCGCTCTGCTTTTTCCATGCCTCGTTGATGCAGCGGATGGCATTCAGAGTCCGGGGATAGCCCAGCCAGGGCATGCACTGAGAGATGACCCGGATCAGAAACAGCCTGTCGTTTCCCACCCGCATGTTTGCCCCCGCATGGGACGTGAGCTGGGGTTCGCAGCCACCCTGGGCCGCCAGAAAGCAGAGGGTGATCATCTCCCGCTGCTTCAGATCCAGCCCGCCCCGGGTATAGTAATCTCCAAAGCAGTTGGCTGCCAGCCAGCCGTTGATGTGCACCGTCTCCTGCCTGCCGCTGCGCCAGGCATCCCGCATGCCCTCGCCAAAGGCCGCCACCTGGACCTCGGTTCCCTTCTCTCTCCGGTTCTCCGGAGTAGTGGTTCCCTGGGCCTCCAGAGGCAGGGAAATGCCCCGCTCCTTCAGCACTTCGTTCACCGCACGCAGGAAGGGAAGGGTCCTGCCGATTCCCAGGTAGGCCGTTGCCTGATACACCACTTCCTTCACCTGAACCGGGGTAACTCCTGCCTCCAGGGCCTCTCCCAGAGCTCCCCGGAAAGCATCCAGCCCCTGGCAGCCCAGCAGGGCGGCAAGGATGGCCAGCCAGCGGGTCTCACCGTCCAGTTCCTGTCCTGGCTGATGCACCACTTCTTCGAAGGCAAAGTGCCCGAAAAAGTCCGCAAACTCCGGATCCGTCTCCTCCAGTCCCGCCAGAATCTCCGGGTCTTTATTCTTCTCGCTCATGCCTGATCCTCCTCGTTCCGTGTCCGCACCGCTCCGTCAGCCGGACACAGCAGATTGTCCCATTATACTCCAGACCCTCCGGTGTGGCAAGCCACCTGGCGGGTCCCCCCGGAACATGGGGCGCCTTTCCCGAAGCCTGCCCGGAGGACCCAAAAAAAGCGTCCCGCAGAGATGCGGGACGCCGTTTTGCGACAGATTATTCCCTCAGCGCTCTCCGGGCAGCAGGCTGCTCATGCTGCGCAAACTGATGCCCAGGGTGGAGGCATTGTGCAGCAGTGCCGAGGTGCCGGGGTGGAGAATTCCCGCCGCTCCCAGAACCATCAGGGTTGCATTGAAGCCGACGATGAAGCGGTAATTGGCCTGAATCCGGTTCATCAGGGCCATGGCCAGACGGCGCAGTGTCACCAGGGCCTGGAGGGAATCTGCGCAGAGGTTCACATCTGCGATCTCCCGGGCGATGGCAGCTCCGTCCTGGACGGCGATGCCCGCATCCGCCGCAGACAGGGCCGGCGAATCGTTGATCCCATCCCCCAGCATGAGAACGGTATGTCCCTTTGCCCTCTCCTCTGACACATACCTGGCTTTGTCCTCCGGAAGGACCTCCGCCCGGTACTCATCCACACCCACACGCTCTGCCATGGCCGCCGCCGTCCGCTCACTGTCTCCGGTCAGCATCACCGTACGCTTCACACCCAGTTCCCGAAGCTGGGAAATGACGGAGGCTGCCTCATCCCGCAGAGGATCGTAAATACAGATCACCGCCGCCAGCACACCGCCGATGGACATGTACAGGTGGGAGCAGGTGGCAGGCAGGGCGGCAAAGAGTTCCTCTTCCCCCTCTGGAATCACCGCTTTCCCATCTTCGAAAATAAAATGGTAGCTTCCGATGGCAACGCTCTGCCCGCCCACCGTGCTGGCAATGCCGTGGGCAACCAGGTACTCCACCTCCGAATGCATCTCTTCGTGGTCCAGATTCCGCTCCCGGGCCGCCTTCACCACCGCATTGGCCATGGAGTGGGGAAAATGCTCCTCCAGGCAGGCCGCCAGACGCAACATCTCGTCCTCCCCGTGTCCGCCGAACCCCACCACCTGTTCCACGGTGGGAGAGGCCATGGTCAGAGTGCCGGTCTTGTCGAAAACAACCGTATCCGCCTTGGCAATGGCCTCCAGGCAGCGTCCGCCCTTGACGGTTGCCCGGAAGCCTCCCGCCTCCCGCATGGCGGAGAGCACGGACAGGGGCATGGCAAGTTTCAGTGCGCAGGAGAAATCCACCATCAGTACGGACAGGGCCCGGTCTGCATTGCGGCTCAGAAGCCAGGTGAGGGCACTGCCTGCCAGGGTCACCGGCACCAGATGGTCTGCCAGGTAGGATGCCCGGTTCTCTGCCGCGGATTTCAGCTTTTCCGAGGATTCAATCATGGCCACAATCCGGTCGTAGCGGGTGCTGCCCGATGCCCGGGTCACCCGGATCAGGCACTCTCCCTCCTCCACCACCGTACCGGCGTGAACCGACATGCCGGGCCGTTTCGGCACCGCAATGGGCTCCCCGGTGAGGGAGGCCTGGTTCACCATGACCTCCCCTTCAGCCAGAATGCCGTCCAGAGGCACAATGCCCCCCAGCCGCACCCGAACCAGGTCGTCCGGCCGCACCTGAGCCAAAGGAACCAGCACCTCTCCCTCCGGGGTCTGCAGCCAGACCATATCGGCATGGAGAGCCATGCTGCGGGCGAGATCATCCGCCGACTTCTTCCGGGTCCACCGCTCCAGCAGTTCTCCCAGCTTCAGCAGAAAGAGCACCGAGGACGCCGTAGCAAAATCCCGGTGGAGCAGGGACAGTCCCACAGACAGACCGTCCAGCAGTTCCACCCGCATCTTCCGCTGCACCACGCACTTCGCCGCCCGCAGCAGAAAGGGAACCGCCGCCCCGATGGTGTAGATCGCCTGCAGGGGAGCCGGCAGGAACACCCGCCGGGCTGCCCTTCCCAGCACCATATTCGCCAGCTTCTCCTCGTAGACCCGCCGTACCGCCCTGCCGCTGTGAGGAGGGGGCTCCGGTGCATCCCGGAAGGAGAATCGGCTGAGCGTCCCCAGCAGTTCCTCCCGCTCTCCCCGGTATTCCAGAATGGCGCATCCCGTCCGCTCGTGCACGGTGGCCTTGCGCATCTGGGGCAGGCCCTGCAGCCAGACCTCCAGCCGGTCCGCCTGCTCCAGAGTCAGATGTCCGGGGGGAATCTGAATGCGCATACGGCCGCTGCACTCATGTCTGATCAGAAATCTCATCTCGTTCTCCTTCCGGAATACAGCAAAAGGGGCCCGTTGCCTCCGGGTCCCTTTCTGCCCTATCGTATTTCCGCCCTCTCAGGCTTCGGCGGCATCCTCCACCAGGGTCTCCTGCTCCGCGGCAGCACGCTGTGCGTTGATCTCCTTGGCAGATGCCAGAATATCCGATGCGTTCTCCTGCACCGCGGTCACCGTCTCCATGACAGCGTCTTTCGCCCGCAGGACAGCGGCGGTGATATGACTGTATGCCTTCCTGGCATCCTTGCTGGTCAGCAGCCGGATGCCCACCGAACCGAACAGGGCTCCTCCGGTGAAAATGGCAACCTTCCCGCAGCAGTTCACAGCTCTTCCTCCTTAATGGTTCTCATCGCTGTCTTGGCAGCGTCTTATAAACATATCACAAATGGGAGGTAAAGGACAAGGACGGTTTCCGACACCCATTCACCGGATCAGACTTTTTTTACCCGACGAAAACGTGCCGGCGTCATGCCGTAGCAGCGCTGGAAGACAACGCCAAACTGGCTTGTGCTGAGGTACCCCACCTGCAGGGCAATCTGCTCCACGGTGCAGCTGGTGGTCAGCAGCAGCCGGGCAGCCGCTTCCATGCGGCACCGGATCACCGCCTGATGGATGGGGATGCCGTACACCGCCCGGTAGTCCTTCTTCAGCGTGGTGCCGGAGGTGTGGATGGCCCGGCAGATGGCATCGATGGAGAGATCCTCCCCCAGGTGACTGCGGATCCAGCTGTCAGCCTGCTGGGCCAGCCGGAAGCGCTCCCGGTTCTCACCCACTGCAATCCGGTCCGCAGACCCGGCCAGACTTCCCCGCTCCAGCAGATAGAACATCTCCAGGACCTTCATCCTGCAGTAAGACTGCAGATCCTCCAACTCCAGGGCCTCCAGGGCCTCAAAAAGCGCCCGGCTCCAGAGAGACTCCGCAAGCCGGATCAGCCCCTCCCCGGTTCCGGCAGGTGGGCCTGCCCCTTTCAGCGTAACCAGAATGCTGCCGGGGCTCTCTCCCTCACCCGTGGCCTGCAGGGTAAAGGACTCCAGCAGCACCAGAATCTCTCCCGGATGCAGGGCAATCTCCAGGTCGCCCCGCAGCTTCAGGGTCAGGCAGGCGGAATCGTCCCGGCAGAGCAGGACTCCGCTCTCTCCCGCTTCCAGAAACACTTCCAGTCCCTCTGGGGCAAGGTTCTCCAGAGTGCGGACGTCTCCGGCGGGAAGGGGCACCCTCTCCTCCTTGTTCATTTCATCTCCTGTCATGACAGCCACCTCCCTGAATTAGCTGCTGCTAACCCTTTATCTTGGTTAGACCAGGCTAACTGTAGTATAACCTGCCCTGACCCCGCTGTCAAGAGAGCGGCGCGGGGATTCTCGGCCACTTGCAGCCGGGAAGAACGCGCCGCTCCCTTTGTACTTCCTGCATTGGCACAATGACCGAAGATGCACAGGAGTCGGGCTCAGGTTGCCCCAAGCCCGGCTACCTGCAGCCGGGTTACGGATCTCTTTTTTCTCCCGGCGGAAAGAGAGGGCAAGAGCCTCCTGTCCTCAGTCAGCTTCCGTCCCCTCTTCGGCAGAATTCACCAGCCATCGGGCAGATATGCCTTTGTGGCCTCAATCATCTGATCCACCAGGGCTGCAATCCGCTCCCGATCCCTGCACTTGGCTCTTACGTTGGGATCCTGAAGGAATGCCTCCACCACCAGCTGACGGTCCTGGGTCTGCACGGCCTTAAGAACCAGTTCGTGAACCGCCACATGGGGCAGCGTCAGGTCCCGGATCATCTCCGGCAGAGCCCCCGCCAGCACCGGCCTCACACTGTTTCTGGCAAAGACGGCGTTGGTCTCCACCACCTCCCCCAGGGGCAGGTTGGGAATCTGACCGGCATTGGGAAGGTTCACATTGCTCACCGTGCGGGTGAGACCGGTGAGAGCCTTCATCAGCAGGATGCCCTCTTCGCCGCTGGGTTCCAGGCGCACCGGCTCCCTGCCGGAAACCAGGGCCTCACTTCTGGCCCGGCGCTCCTCCAGATCCCTCCACCGCCAGTCCACCGTGGTGAGCCCGAACTTCCAGGCCCGCACGGTTTCGGGATCTTTCAGATAGAGATCCCCCGGCATGAACTCTGCCAGGTGCCGGTCCCCCGCAGCTGCGATGGCACCATAGCGGCGGAAGAGATCAAACTTCACCCGGTGGGCGCAGAAGAACGTGGACGCCTCCCAGGGCTTACGGGGGTCGTGAAACCCCTCCTGGAAGTGGCGTTCGGCGAAGTCCCGGTACAGGGGGAAGAGATCCACCCCCTGCCAGGATGCCTCCGTGAACCAGGTGAAGTGATTGATGCCCGTCACGTTCACGTGGATCTCTCTGCGCTCCGGAGCCGGCACACCCAGGGTTTCCGCCACCGCCAGAGCCAGCAGTTCCTGGGTGTTGAACACCTCGTGGCAGCAGCCGAAGGCCCGGATGCCGGGAAAGACCTGGTAGAGCATCTTCACGCACAGGGCCATGGGATTCGTGTAGTTGATGACCCAGGCATTCGGACAGCACGCCCGGACCGCCTGGGCAATGGGTACGTACATGGGCAGGGTGCGCAGGGCCCGGATGATGCCTCCGGGGCCGGCGGTATCTCCCACGGACTGCCAGATGTTCAGGGATTCCGGCAGATGCACATCTGCTTCCATCTCCCGGAAGGTGCCCGGCAGGATGGAGATGATGACGAAATCCGCACCGGCAAGGGCCTCCTGCAGACTGTCCGCCACGGAATAGGTCCAGTGTCCCACCGCCTCCGGCAGCCCGTCCATGCGCCTTCCGATCACGGCATTGGCCTCTGCAGCCGGGCGGTCAATGTCGTAGAGCACCACTTCTCCGCTCATGGTCTCCTCCAGGGCCAGGTCCGTCATGAACTTCCACGCCCAGCCCCGGGAGCCCCCTCCGATGTAGGCCAGGCGGATGCCGCTGACCCTGTTAGCATCGTACTTCATGGAAAAGACTCCTTATGGCCTGCGCCCGCAGGAAAACCGGCGGGCGCAGGACGAAACCGTTTAAAGATTGAAATACCGCGCCGCATTGCGGTAGCAGACCCCCTCCACGATCTTCTTCAGAGAGGACTCGATGTTGGGGTACTCCCCGTTCTCCACCCAGCTGCCGATCAGGTTGCAGAAGATGCGGCGGAAGTAGTCGTGGCGGGCATAGCTGAGGAAGGAGCGGGAGTCGGTGAGCATGCCCACAAAGTTGCCCAGCAGACCCAGATTGGCCAGAGAGCGCATCTGGTCCTCCATGCCGCTTTTCGTGTCATTGAACCACCAGGCGCAGCCGTGCTGGATCTTGCCCGGAACCTCGTCCGACTGGAAGCAGCCCAGCAGGGTTCCCAGCTGCTCGTTGTCCGCCGGATTCAGAGAGTAGAGAATGGTCCTGGGGCACTCCCCCGTCTGGTCCAGGGCGGACAGGTAGGAGGCGATGTCGGCACCGCAGGTGTTCTGAGCGATCATGTCGAAGCCGGTGTCCGGACCCAGCTTCCCGTACATGCGGGCGTTGGCGTTGCGCAGGCAGGAGTAGTGGTGCTGCATGACGATGTTCAGCCGGTGGTACTCCCTGCCCAGATGGAGCAGGATGGCGGTCTGGTAGCCCTCGGCCTCCTCCCGGCTCACACTCTCCCCGGCCAGGGCCTTTGCCAGAGCGGCATTGGCCGTCTCCTCGGAGACGGGGCGCCAGGGGATGTAATCCAGCCCGTGGTCACTGGCCCGGCAGCCCATCTCCGCAAAGAATTCCAGGCGCCGGGTGAGGGCCTCCTTCACCTGCTCCACGGTGGTCAGGGACTCCTTCCCCACACTGGCGGCCAGCTTGCCCAGGTACTCGGCAAAGCCGGGCTTTCCGATGTTGATGGCCTTGTCCGGCCGGAAGGAGGGGTATACCTTCACCTGGATGGAGGGGTCCTCCGCGATCTTCCGGTGCCACTCCAGGGAGTCCACCGGGTCATCGGTGGTGCCGATCATGGCCACATTGGACCTGCGGATGATGCCCCGCACGGTGAGATCCGGATCGTTCCGGAGTGCATCGTTGACGAAGTTCCAGCACTCCTGGGCGTTTTCCACCGTCAGAGGCTTATTGTAGCCGAAGAACCTGCGCAGTTCCAGATGGCACCAGTGGTACATGGGGTTGCCGATGGCCATCTCCAGGGACTCCACAAACTTCAGAAACCGCTCAAAGGGGGGCCGGTTTCCCGTCACATACTCCTCGGGGACCCCGTTGGAGCGCATGACCCGCCACTTGTAGTGGTCCCCGAAGTAGGTGCCGTCGGGGTTCTCGCCCCCCAGCCACACCTCCACCAGGTTGTCAAAACGGCGGTCCTCATAGATCTCCCGGGGGGAGATGTGGCAGTGGTAGTCCACCAGGGGCAGGTGCTCGGCGTAGTCGTGGAACAGATGCCGGGCCGTCCCGGTCTCCAGGAGGAAGTCCTGGTCCATGAATTCTTTCATAATTTTGTCCCTCCAGCGATTACCGCTTGATATCGTAGTTCATGGTCATCACGCTGCGGATGGATTCGGCGTCGTCGGTGATGTTGCCGTCTCCGTGGATGGTATGCTTGATGACCGAACTGGCCACGGCGAAATTCACCATGTCCATGGGCTTGTAGTGATTCATCATGGCGTAGATGAGTCCGCTGGCAAAGGCATCGCCACCGCCCACCCGGTCCAGGATGTTGAAGGTGAAGAGCTTGCTCTCAAAGGTATGGCCCTCATACCACATGTAGGCCATCAGGCTGTTCTCGCTGCCCGTGTGGGCGTAGCGCACATGGCGGCCAATGCACTTGATGTTGGGATAGCGCTCGATGAAGTGCTGGAAAATCTCGTCCTGCTGCTCATAGGAGGGCTGGAGGGGAACCCCGTCCTTCCAGTCCCCCTTGGTGTGGTCGTCCTCGTCCTTCCACAGGTGGTAGGGCTCGATGCCCAGAAGCACGTCCACATAGGGCAGGCACCGGGTGCAGTAGTCCCGCGCGTCCTCCCAGGACCACAGCTTGGAGCGGAAGTTGCCGTCGAAGCTGACGGTCAGCCCCTTCTCCTTGGCCTTCTGCAGGCACAGCAGGGTGAAGTCGGCACAGCTGGGGGACAGAGCGGGGGTGATTCCGCTCAGGTGGAGCCAGTCCATCCCGTCCAGCAGCCAGTCCAGATCCACCTTGGAGAAGTCATACTCCGTGATGGCACTGTGCTGCCGGTCGTAGGTGACCTTGCTGGGACGGATCCCGTAGCCCGTCTCCAGGTAATAGGTCCCCAGACGGTGGGTGGGCGTCTCCTCCGGGGTGCTGAGGATCACCGGCGTGCAGTGGACGTCGTTGGCCCGCAGCATGCGGATGGCGGATTTGCCCAGAGAGTTTTCCGGCACCACGGTAAAGAAGGTGCTGTCGATGCCCAGATTGGCCAGGGCCAGGGCAATGTTGGCTTCGCTGCCCCCGTAGCTGGCCTCGAAGGTGCTGGAAACCCGGATCTTCCCGTAGTTCGGGGGTGTCAGGCGGAGCATGATCTCCCCGAAGGTGATGAAGCGGGGGGACTGGGTTCCCTTCAGGATCGGATTGTAGTGCTGCATTCTTTTCCCTCCCTGTCCGGCTCGTTGCCGGAGATCAGGTCCCGCTGCATGAAGGAGCGGGCCTCGTTTGCAAGAGCTGTGGCTGTGCACCGCAGCCGGCGATCTCATCCAGGCGGTTGCTGCTGCTGACTGCGCTCACCGGACGAAGGTCCGGGAGGTTTCGTGACATGGTATGGCACCGGACCGGACCGGATCTCTCACACAGAGCATGTAATGTGCCCGGGGTGCCGATCCCCCACCGGAACAGGTAACCGGCCTCTGCCGCAGATTCGGTTCCGGTTTGGTCTGAACCGGCCCCTCCGGAGACAGGTACCCGGAGTCGCACCGTCGGAATCCTCCTCCGGGCCCCTCAGACTGTAAGCCAGGTCCTTTCCGCCCCCCGCCGTTTCGGCAGGGAGAAAAGGCTTCCCCGGAACCGGTCCTGCCTGCCCCGAAGGATTCCATCTCCCGGAGTGAAACTGTGCCCGCGCAGTTCCAATCCGGACGGTTCATTTTCCCCGCAGGCCCTGGGTTCCCTCTTATCGTAGCGCATCTGGCCGGGGATTACAAGGGTAATATCCTGCTGCTTCGGGTAAAAAACGCTCATCCGGAACATCGGGCTGCCTGAGGGCACAACCCGGGTCCGTTTTGCAACGGGACCCGGAGCGGAAGGCTACTGGAGAGGAACGGACTCCCGGTGCCCCCAGGAGAGCCCGCCTCAGGAATGCGTTCCGGAGGAAACTGCGCCGGCCCCGATGCCAAAGAACGGAACAGTTCCCCCATCCGGCTGCATCGCTGTGGCCTGCCGGTTCTTCCCAAACTGCCGGACCGGCCTGGCTGCAGCCCTGCCAGACTGCGGGGAGATCCAGGCGCAGGGTCTCCTCTCCGGTCCGGAGCAGGGAGTGACCGGGCAGGGGATGGCACCCCGCCATATCCGCTCCGCGCTTGCGCCGGATGGCCTGCCGGGTACAGCAGACCGGCTCCAGACAGGCCCGTTCCCGCTCCCGGACAGCCCCCTGGCAATTCCTCCCGGGTACAGGTCTCCTCACCTCAGTTTCATGACAGCACCCGCCACAGTCGTGCCCCGGAGCGCCGGGTCTCTGTCCCCCGGGCTCCAGGGCTATCCCGGCCGGCTTCGGCCAGGGGTTCAGATACAGATCCCTGCGTATTTCTCCTCCAGGAACTGTCTCGCGGCCACGGCGTTGGTGTTGTTCGTATTCTCCAGGGTGACCTGAAGCCAGGGCTTGCGGGCCTTGATGAAGCGGAGAATCTCCGTATAATCCATCTCCCCGGTGCCTGCCGCAATGCTTCGGATGTCCTCCCCCTCAGGGGTGAAGTCCTTCAGGTGCACCACCGCAACCTGGTCGCCCAGGGTTTCGATGGCCTCCCCGATGATCCGCTCCCGCTGGTCCAGGTTTCCCGGGTACAGCAGATTCACCGGATCCAGAATGATGCGCAGGTTGGGGCTGCGGATGGCCTGGAGAACCTGCACCGCCCGCTGGGGGCTGAAGACGATGTGCTTCCACACCGGCTCAATGGCCATGGCGACCCCGTAATGTTCCGCACACTCCACCACCGGAGCCAGACCCCGGATAAAGGTCTCCAGGGCCTCCCGGGTATGGGTATTGGTGTCCATCTTATACTGGGGGTTGGGTGCCCCCGTCTCGGTACCCACCACACTGGCCCCCAGCAGCGAGGCCACCCGCAGGTGTCCATAGTAGCGGCTCTGGATCTCTCTCAGTTTCTCCGGATCCGGATGGGCCAGGTTCAGGTAGCACCCCAGCACCGCCACATCCAGATTCCGCTCCTCCAGCACATGTCTGGTGTGCACCGCAAGGCCCTCGGTGAGGGCGCAGCTGTCAAAGGTCACCCCCGGCATTACCTTGGAATAGGCCAGGTGAACACAGCAGAACCCCTCCGCCCGGGCCCGGTCCGCCCGGGCCTCCAGGGTCTGCTCCTCCGGCCCCAGGCCGGTGTTCACATCATGGAGCCGGATTCCGATCTGCATCATAAAACTCCCTCCTCTTTCGCAATTCGCCCCGGGCTCACAGCACCACGCCGTCCTTGAAGATGGAGATCTCCCGGAACCCCTTCTCCTCCGTGCAGGTCTTTCGTCCGGAGGCCACCTGGCATACCAGATCCAGAAGATCCTCCGCCGCCTGGGGGATGGTCCGCTCCCCGTCGGCCACCACGCCGGCGTTGAAGTCGATCCAGCCCGCCTTGCGCCTGGCCAGAGGCGTATTGGAGGCGATCTTCATGGTGGGAGCGGGAGCACCGAAGGGGGTGCCCCGTCCGGTGGTAAAGAGGATCAGATGGGCCCCCGCCGCTGTCAGCGCGGTGGCGGAAACCAGATCGTTGCCCGGTCCGTACAGCAGATTGAGTCCCTTCTTCGTCACCGCTCCCCCGTAGGGAATCACATCCACGATGGGAGCAGATCCGCCCTTCTGGACACAGCCGCAGGATTTGTCCTCCAGGGTGGTGATGCCGCCCTGCCGGTTGCCAGGACTGGGATTGTCGTAGACCACCTCGTTGTGGCGGATGAAGTAGTCCTTAAAGCCGTTGAGCATGTCCGCCGCCTTGCGGAAGACCTCCTCATTCACACAGCGGTCCATGAGAAAGCTCTCGGCACCGAACATCTCCGGCACCTCCGTGAGCACCGTGGAGCCCCCCATGGCACACAGCAGATCCGAAAAGCGCCCCACCACCGGGTTGGCGGTGATGCCGGACAGACCGTCAGACCCGCCGCACTTCATGCCCACAACCAGTTCACTCACCGGCATCTCCTCCCGCCGGGCCTGGCCGGCGAAGGCGGCGCACTCCTCCAGCAGTGCCCGGCCTGCCGCCATTTCGTCGGGGACATCCTGGCAGGTGAGAAATTTCACCCGCCGGGGGTCATAGTCCCCCAGTTCCGCCAGAAACTGTTCGTGGGTCAGATTTTCGCAGCCCAGGCTCAGCACCAGCACCGCCCCCGCATTGGGGTGGCGGGTCAGAGCCGCCAGCAGTTTCCGGGTCTGGGCGTGGTCCGCTCCGGTCTGGGAGCAGCCGAAGGGGTGGGAGAAGGTATAAAGTCCCTCCACGGTACCGGTGACCAGATCCTGATTCTCCTGAACCAGGGCCCTGGCCACATCATTGACGCAGCCCACGGTGGGTATGATCCAGATTTCATTGCGGGTGGCCGCCTGGCCGTTGCTGCGGCGGTAGCCCCGGAAGGTCCGGGGCACGGCGCTGCGGGGAAAGACCGCCTTGGGGTGGTAGGTGTACTCCACCTCGCCCGAGAGGTTGGTGGCCATGTTGTGGGTGTGCACCCACTGGCCGGAGGCGATCTCCCGGGTGGCGTGACCGATGGGAAGACCGTACTTGATCACCATCTCCCCTGCCGCAATGGGCCTCAGGGCCATCTTGTGCCCCTGGGGAATGTCCTCCCCGGCCACCGCTCCGGCAAAGACGGTACCCGCCGCCACCGGGCGCAGGGCAACCGCCACATTGTCCGCCTCGTGAATATGAATTAGTTCAGGCATGGCATATCCCCCGGCTCCCTACAGGCATGCGGCGTAGGCGGCCCTGGCGCCCTTCGTGCGGATCAGCTCCAGGGCGTCGGCAGCGGCGGCCTCAAACCCGGGAACGGTGGTCAGGTCCATGCCCCACATGCGCTCATTCTTCATCACCGCACGGGTCAGCTCCCCGGCACTGTCAGCCCGGTGCTCATAGTAGAACTCCAGCACATAGCGGTCGTCCGAACAGACGTAGTCATTGCCCTTGGGGCGGCGGCACACCAGGCCGGAGTCATTCAGCTCCTGGACATCCGAGGAGAAGAAGGCCATGTATGCGGCAAATCCGGTCACCAGGCAGGGGGGCAGAGTGCCCTTTGCCTTCACATACTCCAGCAGACTGGGCAGGTTGCGGGCCCGGTACTTGGAGGTGGAGTTGAGGGAGATGCTCATCAGCTCATGGTTGATGAAGGGGTTGTTGAAGCGGTCCTGAACGGCGCTGGCGAAGTTCATCAGGTCCTCCCGATCCAGAGGCAGGGTGGGAATGACCTCGTCATAGAGCATCCGGTTCATGAAGCCCCGGATCACGTCGTCCTGCATGCAGTCCCGGACGATGTCAAAGCCGGCCAGATAGGCCCCCAGCACGAATCCGGTGTGAGCTCCGTTGAGGATGCGGACCTTGCGCTTCTTGTAGGGGGTCACGTCCGGCACCACGATGCAGTTGAGCTCCGCCTTCCGGAAGGGCAGTTTATCCTCCAGCCAGGCCGGGCCCTCGATGTTCCATACCCCGAACACCTCCCCCACGTCCAGCAGGGAATCCGCATAGCCGTTCTCCTGCTCCAGGCGGGCCACCTCCTGGGGATCGCGGATGCGGCCGGGCACAATGCGGTCCACCAGAGTGGAGCAGAAGGTGCAGGCCTCATTGACGTAGGTCCGGAACTGCTCCGGGAGGCCCCACAGATCGATGTACTGATTCACGCACTTCTGCAGCTCCCTGCCGTTGTTGTCAATCAGTTCGCAGGAGAGAATCACCAGGCCGGATCCTCCCGCCTGGAAGCGCTCCAGCAGCACCTGGGTCAGCTTGCCGGGAAAACTGGAGGCGGGCCGGTCCTCCTGCCTGCAGGCGGGATCGAAGACGATGCCGGCCTCGGTGGTGTTGGATACCACATACTCCAGGTCCCCGGAACGGGCCAATTCCATCATGGCGTCAAATCCCTGCTCCTCATAGGGATTGAGGGCCCGGGACACACAGGAGATGACCCGCTTCCGGTCCACCTTTTCCCCGTTCTCCCGGCCCCGCAGGTAGAGGGTATAGAGGCCCTCCTGCTCGTTGATGAGACCGGCCAGGCCGGGGGCAATGGGCTGCACCAGCACGCACTTGCCGTTCCAGCCGGCTTTTTCGTTGGAGACGTCAAACCAGTAGTCCACAAAGGCCCGCAGGAAGTTTCCCTCTCCGAACTGGAGTACCTTCTCCGGGGCATCCTTGAGAATATAGCCCTCATACCCGGAACGGGCCAGGACCTCGTAATTCAGCTTATCCACAGCAAACATAACCTCCGTTTTCGGAAAATCGGTATCAGAAGAGAAAAATCGGGGCACACAGGAGTACCCCGATTTCAAGGCGTGTAGTGAAATCTGCGGTTGAGCCAGCTCTGACAGAGGGGAAGCCAGACCCGGCAGGCCTCGTCGGGGGTCTCCACCTCCCGGGTGCAGGTGGAAATGCCATGGGCTCCCTCCTCAAACAGGTGGCACTCGAAGGGGACGCCCTGCTCCCTGAGACGCAGGGCCAGCATAAGGCTGTTCTCCGGCGGCACGCTCCCATCGGCACCGCCGTGCCAGAGGAAGGTGGGGGGAAAGGACGGTGTCACCCGGTCCGGAATGTGCAGTTTCTCCCGAACTGCCCCATCTCCCCCTGAGACCCACTGCACCGACTCCTCGTGGGCAAACTCCCGGGTGCTGATCACCGGATAGCAGAGGATCAGGGCATCCGGCCGGCACTCCGGGGGCAGATTCAGTTCCGGATCGTTCCACAGCGCCCCCAGGCTGGCCGCCAGATGGCCTCCCGCCGAGAACCCCATGACGGCAATCCGCTCCGGGTCCAGGTGCCAGGCCCCGGCGTTGTGCCGCAGGAGGCACACCGCCTGGGCCAGTTCCCCCAGGGGCCGGTATCCCCCCGCCCCCTCTCCGCAGGAGTACTCCAGAAGGAAGACCTGATACCCCATGGCAAGAAAGGCAAGGGCGGGCGGATCTTTCTCCCGGGGGGAGCGCCACTGATAGGCGCCCCCCGGGCAGATGACCAGTGCCGGCCGCACCTTATGGGCCTGGAGGGTATCGTAGTCCTCCTGAAGATATCCCAGGAGGGGGGCCTCCAGCGCCGTACGGGTGAGAATGCGCATCAGGGCTGCTTGCCGAAATAGGCCAGAATGCCGCCGTCCACGTACAGGATGTGACCGTTGACAAAATCGGATGCCTCAGAGGCCAGGAACACCACGGGGCCCATCAGGTCCTCCGGAGTGCCCCACCGTCCGGCCGGCGTCTTCGCCATCAGGAAGGAGTCAAAGGGATGGGGGCTGCCGTCCGGCTGACGCTCCCGCAGGGGTGCGGTCTGGGGGGTGGCGATGTAGCCGGGGCCGATGCCGTTGCACTGGATGTTGGCCGCTCCGTACTCCGAGCAGATGTTGCGGGTCAGCATCTTCAGACCGCCCTTGGCAGCGGCGTAGGCGGAGACCGTCTCCCGTCCCAGTTCGCTCATCATGGAGCAGATGTTGATGATCTTGCCGTGGCCCCGCTCCACCATGCCGGGGATCACCGCCTTGGCACAGATGAAGGGACCCACCAGGTCGATGTCCACCACCTGGCGGAACTCCTCTGCGCTCATCTCGGTCATGGGGATACGGCGGATGATGCCGGCGTTGTTGATGAGGATGTCCACAGGACCCACATCCGCCTCGATCTTTCCCAGCAGGTCCTTCACCTGCTCCTCTATCGTGACGTCAGCGATGTACCCGTGGGCATCAATGCCCTTCTCGCCGTAGGCCTTCACGGCCTGATCCAGATTCTTCTGGCTGCGGCAGTTGAAGGTGATCTTCGCCCCTGCGGCGGCCAGGGCCTCCGCCATGGCAAAGCCGATCCCGTAGGCGGCACCGGTCACCAGCGCAACCCTGCCCTCCAGGGAGAATTTCTTCATGATATCCATTCTGCCTGCCTCCTCACTGCAGCTCGCTGGGTTTCAGATTATCCATGTCATCAAAGGCCAGATTCTCCCCGGCCATGGCCCAGATGAAGGTGTAGTTTGCGGTCCCGCATCCGCTGTGGATGGACCAGGAGGGAGAGATGACGGCATCGAAGTTGTGCATAACCAGATGGCGGGTCTCCTTGGGCTGGCCCATCATGTGGATGACCACCTGATCCTCGGGGATCTCAAAGTAGGTATAGACCTCCATGCGGCGCTCGTGGGTATGGCTGGGCATGGTGTTCCACACGCTGCCGGGAGCCAGCTGGGTCAGGCCCATGGACAGCTGGCAGGTCTCCAGCACATCCGGGTGGATAAACTGGTTGATCACCCGCTGGTTGGACAGCCCGGCCTCTCCGCAGGGCCGGTGATTGGCCTTCTCAAAGGTGAGCAGGGTGGTTTTGCAGCTCTTGTGGGCCGGCGTGGATGCCAGATAGAACCTGGCCGGTGCCTCCGGGTCCTCGCTGCCGAAGAGAACCTGCCGGGCACCCTTCGTGATGTACAGGCAGTCCTCGTAGCCCAGGGGGTAGCGCTCTCCGTCCACCTGGATGAACCCTTTGCCGCCCAGGTTGAACACACCGGCCTCCCGACGCTCGAAGAAGTATTCGGTCCCGAAGTTGGCCCAGACATCAATGCCCTTGTCGATGGGAACCGTCTCCTGTACCGGCATGATGCCCATCACCACCATGCGGTCCACATGGGAGTAGGTCGCCTTGACGGTATCCGGCACATAGAGGTCGGTAATCAGAAACTCCCGGCGCAGTTCCTCGGTGGTGTACCGCTTCACATCGCTGGGGTTGGCAGAATAGCGAATATCCATATGCAGCCTCCTTTAAATGACGTGCTCCGTCTCCCCGTCAAAGAGGTACACACTCTCAAAGGGGATGGAGAAGGTGATGGTGGTGTCGATCTCCGGGGTATCATGGGGATCCACCTTGAGAATGGCCTTGTCGTTGCCGGTGGTGATGTACACGTTGGTATTGTCACCCAGCATCTCGGTCAGTTCCACTTCCGCCTTGACCACATGGCTCTTGGGATGGCTGCCCAGTTCAATGGCCTCAGGACGGAACCCGAACACCAGGGTCTTGCCCTCGTATTTCTTCGCCTGGTTGCCCAGCTTTGTGGCCACATCCAGCGAGTTGGTCCCGAAGGCCAGTTTTCCGCCCTTGACGGTTCCCCTGATGAAGTTCATGGGCGGTTCGCCGATGAAGCCTGCCACGAACACATTGATGGGCTTGTAATACAGGTCGTAGGGGGTCCCGATCTGCTGCACGTACCCCTCCGACATGACCACAATCCGGTCCGCCAGGGTCATGGCCTCCGTCTGGTCGTGGGTCACGTAGATGGTGGTGGCACCGGTCTCCCGGTGGATCTGGGCGATCTCGGAGCGCATGGTCACGCGCTGCTTGGCGTCCAGGTTGGACAGGGGCTCATCCATCAGGAACACGCCCACCTTGCGGATGATGGCCCGGCCGATGGCCACACGCTGGCGCTGGCCACCGGACAGCGCCCGGGGCAGCCGGTCCAGATAGTCGGTCAGTCCGAGAATGGCGGCAGTCTTTTTAACCTTCTCCTCGATGACATCCTCATCGACTCCCTGGAGGGTCAGTCCGAAGGCGATGTTGTCGTACACGGTCATCTGGGGATAGAGGGCGTAGCTCTGGAACACCATGGCCACTTCCCGCTCCCGGGGCCCCAGCTCGTTGGCCCGTTTCCCGTTGATGAGAAACTCCCCGTTTGATATGTCTTCCAGACCGGCTACCATGCGCAGCGTGGTGGACTTTCCGCAACCGGAGGGACCGACGAAGACGATGAACTCACCCTTCTCGATGGTCAGGTTGAAGTTGTGGACCGCATGATAGCCGTTGGGGTAGATTTTGTTGACATCCTTTAGGGTCAGATATGACATTGCTTTCTGCCTCCTTACAAATGAAATTGACAGCCTGTCCCCGACAGCGGCGCCGCCGGTGCAGGGCGGAAGAAAATCTATGGACACCGCGGAGGTTCTCTGCTACAATACAGAGGCGGATTCTTCCGCAGAAGAAGGGGGGTTATCTGTGAACCAGATTATCTACGTGGGTAAGCACGCTCTTACCATGACGGTCTCCCGCCACACCCACAGCACGTGGGAGCTGATCTTCTGCACCAGCGGCAGCGGCACCATGGTGTTCGACGACAGGACCCTGGACTACGGGGTCAACGACATCACCATCATCCCGCCGTTCCTGCCTCACTCCAACCGCAGCACGGAAGGGTTCACCAACTACCACATCAACATCAAGGAAGCGGCCCTGACCCACATGGAACCCCTGATTGTTCCCGCCGACCGCAACAGCTTCCTCCTGAACGCCTTTGCGGCCGCCTACTATTACTACTCCGAAGGTTCCGCCAAGTCCGCAGCACTGCTCCCCATCTACGGGCAGCTGATCGTCACCTTCCTGGCGGTCAACCAGCCGGAACACCCCTACAGCGAAGTGGTGCAGAAAATCAGCAGCCACATCCTCCACAGTTATCCGGACAGCAGCTTTGACCTGAACGCCTATCTCCGCTCCCTTCCCTTCTCGTACGAGTATGTGATCAAGCTCTTCAAGAAGGAAACCGGGGTCACACCCCATCAGTTCATGATCGACAAGCGCCTGGAGTGCGCCACCCGGACCCTGGCCACGTTTGTGGACCGGCGGAACATCTCGGAAACTGCCCGCCTGTGCGGGTTCAGCGACCCGCTGTATTTCTCCCGCCTGTTCAAGAAGAAATACGGAGTGTCTCCCAGCAACTACGTGCCGGAGAACCCCGATCCCCCCATCACCGACTCCGACCGCCTGAAGATCATGCTATAAGCCGCTTGATCTCCGTGTAGGCCAGGACAAAGGGGGCCACGCCCTTGGCGTCGTTCTCCACCACCGGTTCCGATATGTAGTAGGCGAAGGAGCCGTCCCGACGCCGGTTGTTCTCCGGACCCAGACCCGCCACCAGGCAGATGCCGCCCAGGTTGAGTCCCTGGTCCGTAAAAGTCAGATAGCGATCCATGATGCCGTCAAAGGTCCTGCGACCTTTGGCGGCATATTCACTGCCCAGGAAGCCCAGGCGGGCCCCCTTCAGCATGGCATAGGCCATCATGGCACTGCCGCTGGTCTCCAGGTAGTTGCCCTCCCTGCCGCCCTGGTCAGGCACCTGCCAGTACATGCCGGTCTCCGGATCCGCGCAGCGGTCCACGGCGGCCATGAGACCGGTGAAGATCTCCGCCATGGCATGGCGGTCTCCCCCCACCGGCAGGATCTCCAGCAGGTCCGCCAGCGCCACGGCAAACCAGCCCAGGGAGCGCAGCCAGAAGCTCTTGGAGCAGCCGGTCACCGGATCCGCCCAGAAGGCCCTGCGGGAGGCGTCGTATCCGTGGTAGTAAAGCCCCGTCTCCTCCGAGCGCATATACCGGCGCACATTGCCGATCTGTGCGGCAATGTCCGAGCAGTCCCCGTCCCCGAAGGTGGTGGCATAGAGGGCCCGGAAGGGCTGAGCCATGTAGATCCCGTCCAGCCACACCTGATTGGGGTAGATGGCCTTGTGCCAGAAGTTGCCCTCCGGGGTCCGGGGCTGCTTCTCCAGCTGGACCCACAGCCTGTCCGCCGCCCGGCGGTACTTCTCCCTGCCGGTGCGGTCATACAGCTCAAACAGGACCCGGCCCTCGTTGATATCGTCCAGATTGTATTTGTCCCCCTGGAAGGTGCGGATGGTTCCGTCCTCTTCCACGAAGGCATCGATGAAGTGCTCCGAGAAGTCAAAGAACTTCCGCTCCCCTGTGATCCGGGCCATCTCCAGCAGGCAGGTGATCATGCAGCCGTCGATGTAGTTCCAGGTCGTCTGCCTGCCCTCCCGGATCTTCTCCAGGTTCCAGGCCGTATGCACAGGGCTGGATTCCTCCACCAGTCGGAGGATGTAGGCATCGATTTTCCCGTAATCGTTCAATCTACCTCAAATCCTTCCGTAATCATGTCATCGTAATGCTCCGCCTGCAGGGCCTTCCCCTCAGTGCCGGTCAGCTCCACGTGGCGGATGCGGATCTTTTCCACATTGTCCAGGTACAGGCCCAGCCGGCAGCGCTCCCGGGCAAAGTTCTGCATGGCGGGAATGCCCGGCCGGGCATCCGCCGCGAAAGACACCCGGAAGTTTTCCAGGATGACCTCCTCGATGGGGCTCTCCGGCAGACCGTCGATGTAGCAGGCCGCCACCTCCGCATCGGTACACACCATGTTGCGGAAGGCAAAGGCACCCATGCTGGGCGTGCGCTCGTCCACCGGCAGCTTCTCCCGGGACCACACATACTCCGAATGGCGGTCCGGGTCGCAGCAGTTGTACCACATGTTGATCACGATGGGGGTGAGAACCTTCTCCATGCGGATGTTGTCAAAGAGCACGTGGGTCACCACGCAGTCTCTGCCTCTGCCCCGCCGGGATTTGATGCGCAGGCCCCGGTCCGTCCTCCGGAACCAGCACTGGGTCACGCTCAGTTCCCGCACGCCTCCGGCCAGCTCGCTGCCCAGGGTCACGGCCCCGTGGCCGAATTCCATCAGGCAGTTGCGGATGATATGCCGGGAGGCAGGCGTATGGTATTTCCGCCCCAGTTCAATCTTGCCCGACTTGATGGCAATGCAGTCGTCTCCCACTGAGAAGCGGCAGCCGATGATGTTCACGCCGTCGCAGCTCTCCGGGTTGATGCCGTCCGTGTTGGGGCTGACTCTGGGGGCGGTGATGAAACAGTTGAAGATGCCCACGTTCTGAGAGAAGAAGGGGTGGACATGCCAGGAGGGGCCATTGGCGATGGTAACCCCGTGAATGGTCACATCCCGGCAGCGGTTGAAGAACATCACCCGGGGCCGGGCCGCGGGAAAGTGCTCATAGTCACTCCACCAGTCTCCCGTCTCCCCGCTGCCGTCCACCTGCCCCGGACCTACAATGGTAATGTCCTCGGCGTAGGAGGCCTGCAGCAGGGACTGGTAGGAGGGCATCTCATTTCCTTCAAACCCCGCCAGCGGCACCTCCCGGCCGGAGACGGCGTCCCGGCTCACCCCGGGGACAATGGGGTACCGCCCCCGGTCCGGGGAGCCCAGGATCAGTGCCCCCTGGGCCAGTTCCAGGGTCATGTGGCTTTTCAGAGCCAGCGGCAGGGTCAGATAGCTGCCGGGGGGGAAATAAAGCCGGCTGCCGTCGGGCAGAAAGCTGATGGCCGCCTGAATGGCAGCGGTATCGTCGCAGATGCCGTCACCCACCGCGCCGAAGTCCTTTACGCTGACGCAGCAGGTCTCCCCCGCCGTACGGAACTGCAGCATGGCCTCCCGGCCTGAGTCCCGGCGGACCGTCAGGGCGTACTGGGTGGACGGCTTCAGGTCAAACAGGGAGAAGATGTTGGTCTTCCCCCGCAGCCGCTCCTCCCCGTCCACCCAGACGGTGTAGGGTTCCGGAGCGTAGTAGGGCTGGGTGTTTTCCAGCTCAAAGCAGGCAGAACTGCTGCCGCAGTAGACAAGGTGTACCATGGCTATCTCCTAACGGGCCGCCTTCCTTGCTCCGGCGTGAACACAGCGGAGTACAAGGTGCTTTGCCTCGATCAGAAGTGTATCAAACCCCATGTAGAATAGGCCGAACAGCACCGGCTCCACACCGAGAAACACGGCGTCCGGACGGCCGGTGATCTGGGCAGCCACCATGTTGATCACATTGTACAGGCTGTACACCAGAAACAGGACCACATACGCATAGAGGATGTTGAGCGGAAAGGTCATGAAACCCTTCTGGGGAAACATCATCCAGCGGCTGTTGGCGCCGGGGGTCTTCTCAAGAAAGCGGATCACGTTGTTGGTGAGCAGGTCCGTCACGATGCCAAGGGCCATGCCGGTTACGAACAGCAGGTCCAGTTCCGTTGCCAGCTGACTGCTCAGTCCCCAGATGAAGAAAAAGCACACGGCGCCCGGGAACCAGAACTTGATGAACCCCATCTTGACCCAGTCCGAGATCTGGAACTTGGGACCGGACCGGTAGGCGTTCAGCTCCTCCCGGGACACCTCCGGCGAGTTGGACTCGTCCGCGGTGACCAGATCCTGGATTGCCTTGGTCTTCAGGTCGTAGTAGTCCGCCTGTTTCATGACTTCCGGTTTTTCATATTTCTTCTTCTTACCCATAGCTCGCTCCTGTTTCTACATCCGGGGGGCCCTGGCCGGGCCCCCCGGAGGTGTTCTGTCCGGCCCTGTACCGGGGCATCAGTCCTCGCCGGATATATCAATGGCACCCATGTCCGCGTTGCCCTCCACCTCGATGGAGGTCTTGATCTTGCGCAGCATCTTGCTGTACACCGGCAGCAGCAGGATGAGCACGATGGCAATGCAGAGGATGAGCACGTGAATGCGGGAGTACCACTCGGCGTACATGATGTACTTGGTGCTCTCCGTCACGATGATCGGGTTATCCGCCCGGGTGACCGCGGCGTAGGTGGTGTTGGAGTAGTAGATGTCAGAGAAGATGATGATGCCGAACATGCAGAACATCAGAATGATCATGGGGATGTTCGGCTTCTTCCGGTAAGGGAAGGCGTTCAGGAAGCAGAGGAAGGAGAGCATGGAAAACAGCATGATCGCAAAGCCGGCCAGTCCCATTCCCGGTCCCTGAATTTTTGCCGTGGTGTCTGAGAAGTGGGTCAGGTTGAAGGAATAGAAGACAAACGCGATCACCAGGACGCACATGGGAATCATCTGGGGTCGACGTTTGATGGAGACCAGGAACTTCCGCCAGACCTCACGCAGGCCACCGGGTTTTTTCTTTTCCACAGTCAGTCAACCTCCTTGATGGCATTTGTCGTCTCCTTGTCGAAGAAGTGCTTGCGCTTGAAGGAGAAGGAGACCGTATCCCCCGCCTTGTTGCTGCTCCACCCCTTCAGCTTGGCCGTAATCCGGTCCTTGGTGCCGGCGACATAGCCGTGTACCAGGGTGTTCATGCCCAGATTCTCGTTGGAGGTCACACTGACCTTCACGTCCGGTCCCAGCACGATGTCCTCCGGCCGTACCCCCAGGGTGATCTCCTTGCCCTCATATGCCCTGAGGGTCGCCTTCTCTCTGGCGTCCAGGTCCACCTGGATGCCCTTGCCTGCCAAGGTGCCGCCCCCCACATGGACATCGAAGAAGTTCATGGGGGGCAGGCCGATAAAGCTGGCCACAAAGATGTTCGCCGGAGCATCGTACAGTTCCAGAGGAGTGCCCACCTGCTGGACATGGCCCATGGACATGCAGACAATCCGGTCCGCCAGGGTCAGTGCCTCCGTCTGGTCGTGGGTCACGTACAGCATGGTGGCCTGCAGCCGCTTGTGCAGCAGGAGAATCTCACGGCGGGTGGCGCCGCGGAGTTTTGCATCCAGGTTGGACAGCGGCTCGTCAAAGAGAAACACCTTGGGGTTGCGGACGATGGAACGGCCCATGGCGACACGCTGACGCTGGCCGCCGGAGAGCTGAGCGGGCTTCTTGTTCAGCTGACTGGTCAGACCGAGGACCTCGGCCGCCGCCAGCACCTTCTTATGTATCACATTGGGGTTCTCCTTGCGCAGTGTCAGGGAGAACGCCATGTTCTCATAGACCGTCATGTGCCCGTAAAGGGCGTAGCTCTGGAAGACCATGGCCATGTCCCGGTCCTTGGCAGGAGTCTGGGTGATGTCCTTGCCGTCCAGGAAAAGTCTGCCGGCGGAGATGTCCTCCAGGCCGGCCACCATGCGCAGCGTGGTGGACTTGCCGCAGCCGGAGGGTCCCACCAGAACAATGAGTTCGCCGTCATTCACGTCCAGGTTGAAGTCGAACACCGCCTGTACGTTGTTGTCGTAAATCTTATCCATGTGCTGGATACTGACTGTCGCCATGTCTTCACCTCCTTACCTGCTCTGGAGCCCGAGGGACTTCAGGTGTTCCGAGAGCTCCCGGCACTTCTTGTAGTTGATTGCAGCGGCGGCCAGCAGGCAGACCCCTGAGATCACCAGGAAGGCGACCACCCACATGAACTGACCGTTCTGCATGACCGCGGTCTCCACCCCGTCCACCAGAGTGACGGCGTTGTGGGCCCGTGTGGGAAGGATGAAAATGCGGACGAACTGGCCAATCCCCAGAATGGCCAGAAGCCAGGTGTAGGAGGAGCGGTAGTTCTTGACTCCCTCGGATGCCAGGAACGCTGCCAGCATAAAGACAAGGTTGTAGACTATGGACACACCAATGAGAATATTATAGTAGAAGGTATCCACGTCTGACTGGTAGATGTTCACGAAGTAGAACACGTCGAACAGAATCCCCAGAAGCGTCAGGTTGGCAGAAGAGCTGTTCTTGATGTACCGCATCCGGTCCCGCTGGATTTCACGCTCTTCGCTGTTCACGTTGTCGCCCTCCTTCCCTCTTCAATCAGCTGCTGCTCTTCTTTCATCAGGTTCCTCTTCCAGACGGCATTGGCAATCAGCAGAACACTGACCAGAATCATCAGTCCGAAGACCAGATAGTGCAGGTCAAACCAGAAGGTGGACTCGGTGTAGGCGGTGCCCCACATCTCGGCGTGCTCTGCCAGCGCGGCAAAATCAATCTGCAGGAACTGGCCGCGGAAGATCTGGATGTAGTGGTGCCCGAACACGGAGATGGCCACGCTCGCCACGGCGTACAGCGCGATGGAGACGTAGTTGCCGATGTAGTAGCGGCGGCGGCTATGGGTGTTGGTAACAAACAGGAGCGCGCCCAGCAGGATGAAGCCGATGCTGTAGATCAGGAGGTAGCGGTTGAACTCCTGCATGTTGTAGTAGACGATGGAGCCGGGCACGTCCGTGTCGTACACGTTGCTGGTGTTGCGCATGGTATCGTAGAGGCAATCGTAAAGGTCGGTCATGATGCCGAGGGTATAGAGGAAGAGTCCTGCCGCCACGATGATAGCCACCATACAGAGGATTTTCTGCGCTGTCATCTGTTTTTTGTACATATTGACCTCCTCCCAGGGAAGATGTGTCCCCCTGCGCCCCAGGGCGCCTCGGGGGTCCTGTATCCTTTCATGGTCCTTGCGCTGCGCGCAATCACTTCAGGGTCTCGTAGAAGGTCAGGTCGCGCTGCCAGGCACCTTCCTTAATGGCCAGGTACTGCTTGCCGTTCATGGCATTGGCCACATTGTCCACGGTGCTCTGGGCGTCACGCATGACGGAATCGGTATAGCCGGAGATGATGATCTGCAGGAGGAGGTTCTCGCCGTCCGCCTGCTGATTGAAGCGGTTGGTCAGTTCGGTGTAGCCGCCCAGGGTGGTGTTCTCAACCGTGGTGGTGGGCAGAACGGTGGGAACGGTGGTGTACCACTGATTCTCAGCCACGCTGAGCTCGGGATGCTTGATGGTGCCCAGGGCGATGGCGGTGGAGATGTGACCGGCACCCTCCTGGCCCACTTCATGGGTGCACTGGAACTCGAAGGCCTGGCTCTTCAGGAAGGACAGGGTGGAACCCAGATAGTAACGGGCGTAGTTGGTGTAGTTGCCGGAGGCCTTGTCCCACAGCTCGTCCCGGGTGGCGTCCGCGATGACGGGCATGGATTTGCCGTTGAACTCGAAGGTCTCGCCCTCCTTGATGAAGGCATCGGGACCGTAGCTCATCAGGATCTGGCCCTCTTCAGAGTAGGCATAGTCAATGAGCTTCAGGCAGGCGTACAGCTTGTCCTGATCGTCAGCGATGCCCTTCTTGGAGATGCCCCAGCCATCGGTTTTGACGGAACGCCAGGACTCGGTGAAGCGCATGTACACACCGTCCGGGTTGGTGCCGTCATACCAGCGGGCCACGGGAACCATGACGGCCATGTACTTCTCGCCCTGGTCGGCCTGCAGCTTGGTGGCGTTGAGAATGGTCTGGGTCTGGTTGTAGTCGTAGTGCATGAAACCAAGGTCGTTCTCCAGCATGGTGCCGGAGTCCTCCTGAGACATGTCCATGAAGGACTTGGAGAGCAGACCTTCCTTGGCCAGGCCGTTCATGCGCTCCATGGCCTCATAGGTCTCCACCTCCTGGCGGGCATCGTGCATGGCTCCGTCGTTGCCCACATACAGGTAGTCCTGACGGGACTCCAGGCCGCGAACGCCGAAGAGCATGCCGGCAAAGCGGAACATGTCGACCCGGCGCTGGTTGTTGCTGTCCTCACGGGAGAACAGGCCCTGGACGGAGTCGGTACCGTTGAGGGTCTGGGGATTGGCCACCACGCAGCGCAGCAGGGCCACCAGTTCGTCCGCATCCCAGGCGGCGTTCTGGCCGATGAACAGATTGGAGCGGGAGGTGCCGTAGTAGCCGTTGTAGGCCTGGTCAATATAGGTGCGCAGCATGTTGACGGCCGTCACACCGTCCATGGAGCCGGCGGCGTTCATCTTATCTATGATGTTGCCGGCGGCATCGTAGTCCTTGGTCACGGTCTCCACCCCGGAGCCGTCTTCCTTGACCACGTCGATTTCAATCTTGCCGGAGGTGGGCATGTAGGGCTGGTAGGCGGGGGTGGCAGTCTGGTTGCTGGCGCTGGCGGAGAACTCGCCCTCGCCGTCCAGAAGCTTCTGGACCCAGTCGGTGCGCATCAGAGGCATGCGCTCGATATCATCCACGCCGTCGAAATAGGGGCTGAAATAGATGGCGCCGGTGTCCGTATTGCCGGTGATGGACATGCGTACGATGGGGTTGGTATCCAGATAGGCCTTGAAGTTGGGCATCATGTCCAGATACTCGGCGATGTTGACCATGTTGCCGGCCTCGCCGTTCTCAGTCAGAACGGTGGCCGTTCCGCTGACCATGTCAACTTCGCCCAGACGCTCTTTCCAGTAATCAAATTCCTTGCTGGCGCTGTTGCCCTGGTATCTGTCCTCGAAGACCATGCCAAGCCGGTTCTGAACCTCCACCCAGGTGGGCTTCAGGTCGCCGGCGTTGTAGGTCTTGCCGTCTGCCAGGGTGATGCCGGAGCCGGCGGTCTCCGCGTCGAAGAAGAGGCCGGTCTTATTGGAGTTGTAACCCACGGCCATGCGCAGCACGGTGCCGGGGGCAAAGGTCAGTTCTGATGCGGTGGAACTTCCGGAGCCGGAGGGAGTGGAGCTGGTGCCGGAACTGGAGCCGGAAGTGGTGCCGGAGCTGCCGGACCCCTCCGGGGAACCGGGCGTTCCGTCCGGCTGAACGGTAATCCGGGGAGCACAGCCTGCCAGAAGGGTCAGCAGCATTGCAGCTGCGAGAAGGACCGAGAGGAATGATTTCCTGGTTTTCATTATAATCCTCCTTAATGTAGATTTGTCCGGGAGTGGGGACCCGAACGTCCGATGCAGCTTACTCCTTCACGCCGCCCACATTGACACCCTTCGCGAAGTACTTCTGAATGAAGGGGTAGATAATCAGGATGGGAACTATGGAGCACACGATCAGAGCGTAGATCACCGAGTCCGTGGCGTAGGACTCATTCCAACCTGCCATAATCTCGGGGTTGGTGTACTGCTCCAGACGCAGACGGATAAAGACCTGCAGAGGATGCTCGTTGGCGTTGGAGATCATCTGGCGTGCCCAGAAGTAGCCATTCCAGCGGGAGATGGCGAAGAACAGGGCCACCGTAGCGATGGTGGATTTGCTCATGGGGATGTAAACCTTGGTGAGCACCTGCAACTCCGATGCTCCGTCTACGATGGCTGCCTCCTCAATCTCCGATGGCACTTCCTCAAACGCGTTCCGCAGGAGGATGATATTCATTGCCGCCATGCCCATGGCGAGAACCACCAGCCATTTGTCATCCGTAATGCCGAACAGCTTGAACACCTTCTGGGTAGCCAGGTAGTTCAGGTACTGGGGCACGATGCCGGCAGAGAACCACATGGTGAAGACCAGGAAGAAGTTGAAGGTCTTCCGGAAGAGCAGTCTCTTCTTGGACAGCGCGTAGGCGCCCAGGATGGAGGTGAGCATGGACCACAGGGTACCGTACAGAGTGACAAACAGGGTGTTGGAGTAGGCGTTCCAGAACATGTTGTCCCCGAACATGCGGGCAAAGGCCTCAAACTGGATGTCCTTGGGGAAGAGCACGATCTGGCCGTACTCCACGGCTGCCCGTCCGCTGATGGAGGCGGAGACAGCATAGACGAAGGGGTACAGACAGCACAGAGCGAAGATGGTGAGCAGCGTGTAGCTGAGGATCTTGAAGATCAGCTCAGAAATCTCAAGTTTTCTCTTCATGGCGCACCCTCCTCCTTAGTACAGCGATGTGTCGGTCGCCTTACGGGAAATGGCGTTGGCCCCGATGACCAGCAGCATGCCGATCACGTTGTTCATCATCTCAGCGGCAGCCGCGATGCCTGTGTTGCCGCTGCCCTGACCTGACATGCCGACACGGTTGGCGAAGGTTGACACCACGTCACCTGTCACATAGGTGTTGGTATTGTAGAGCAGCAATACCTTCTCATAGCCGATGTTCAGCAGGGAGCCGATCCGGGTGATAAGCATGATGACCACTGTGGACAGGATGCTGGGCAGAACGACGTAGCGCATCTGAGCCCACTTGTTGGCGCCGTCTATCTGCGCCGCCTCGTAGCTGGTCGGCGAGATGGCAATGATGGCCGAGAAGAAGACAATGCTGTCATAGCCCGCCGACTCCCAGATTCCGCTGATCTGGTAGATGGCCCGGAAGAAGGACGGCTGGTTCAGCAGGCCTGCATTTGCCACCTCGTGACTGATGATACCGATATTCTCCAGCGCCTGGCTGACGATGCCCATACCGCTGGTCAGAGAGCCCTGCTTGACCAGCATGGTCACCAGAGAGGTCATGACGACGGTAGACATGAACTTGGGCAGGTAGGTCAGAACCTGGTAAACGCTCCGGGCGATGTTGGACCGGATCTCGTTGAAGAACAGGGCCAGAATGATCGGGATGGGGAAACCGAAGCACAGACCGTAGAAGCTGAGGATGAACGTATTACGCAGCGCCCTCCAGAACTCCGTAGACATGGCGTCCCCTCCGAAAAGCAGACGCTTGAAGTAGGAGAAACCCGAGAACAGCTGCTGTGACACCGGCAGGACCTCATCGGACACCTTGAAGCAGCCCAGCAGTTCGTACATCGGGAAGTAGCGCCAGAACAGGAATACGAGCAGCATGGGGACCAGCATCAGGTACAGCCGCCAGTCCTTCAGGATCGTGCGGCCCACGTGAAGCCAGTAGTGCTTCTCCACGTCGTCCCGGACAGCCTGTTCCGGAGTGATCCGATAGACTCCTTTTTCTTTGTCGAATTCAAGGAAATCTGCTGCCTTTGCTTTCATAGTTTACCTCCTTTTTGATTTTTTCTCCCTCCTCAGGGATGCCGTAAGTACCGTTGCGTTCCCTTCCTACCCCCTTCTCTGCTCCTCCTCCGCCTGGACGCGGAGGAGGTAGTGTTTCTGATCCTCATAGACACCGTCAAGCTTGCGCGCTATCCAGATGATCACAAAGGTAAAGACATAGGACAGGCTGTCCGTGGTAAAGAAGCCTGTCACACTGGCGGGAGTGGCTCCCAGGACCAGGGCCACCACCGCCCGGCCCGCCTGCATGAGCAGAAGCACCAGCAGGGGGAAGACCAGGGAGAGGTTCCCGGTGCGGACCTTCTCTTTGCCCACGTGCAGCAGCAACGGCACCGCCGCCAGGGATGCCAGATTGCCGATGCAGTACACCGCGTACTGGGTACTGGTGGCACCGGAGAAAAAGCAGAACACGACCCCCGCCAGGAAAGCGTGGATTCCTCCCCACCAGCCCCAGCGCATGTATACGATGGAGGTGAGAGGGGCTGCCAGCGACACCGTGTAGGGCTGGCCCGGGAACCACCAGTTGGCGGCACGGACAATGACATATTCGAAAATCAGGAGCATCCCCGCAAACAGAACCAGGTCAATGGTGCGGTACTCTCTGAGAGAACGGCGTTTTTGCATGCTGGTCTCCTTCCGTTTTCCTGTGCTGCATTACCAGCAGAAGTATGGACAGATCGGATATAAGACGGGTGGCCCAGCCGTTTCCGGTCCATGACCGCCAAAAACGGCTTCTCCGAAAAGTTGCAGAAACGGACAGAATTGTCCGTCTGTTAGACATTTTGGACAAAAATTATGAACAAATTTTGTGCAGCTCGACGAAATGCCCAATCTAGTGGCAGTTTTCATTATATAGCCTTGTGAGATTTGTGTATATGGACAAAACTGTTCTGTTTATGCACAAATCCGACAAGCTGGATTTCCGATATGGGAATCCTCGCCCCGCAGTATTATAATGCAGACAGTCAGATTTTTTAGTCTCATCCAAAGGCAGGAGAAATGTGCATGAAAACCTCCAGACCCGGTGAAAATCTCCAGGAAACCCTCCGCTCTGCCAGCCCGGGAGAGGAGATCCTTCTCGCAGAAGGGGACTACCACATCAAGACCATGATCACCGTGCCGGGCCTGACCCTGCGGGGGGCCGGTATGGACCGCACCCGCATTCTCTGGGACGACTACGCCCGCAAGCTGGATGAAAGGGGGCGGGAGTACAACACCTTCCGCACCTGGACCATGGCGGTGTGCGCCGATGGGATCTCCATGCAGGACCTGACCGTTGTCAACCACGCCCGCTTCCCGGAGCGGCTGGGACAGGAGGTGGCCCTGACGGTCTACGGAGACCGCTTCACCATGGAGCGCTGCCGCCTCACCTCCACCCAGGATACTCTCTTCCTGGGTCCCCTGCCCGGGGACCTCATCTGCCGCTACGACGGCTTTCTTCCCCCTCTCCTCCGGGCTGACCGCCCCTGCGCCCAGACCTTCCGTCACTGCCTCATTGAGGGTACCGTGGATTTCATTTTCGGGTGCGGCAGGGCCCTCTTTGAGGACTGTGAGATCCGCTCCCTCCAGGACGCCCGGGACCTGGGCTACGTGGCCGCCCCCGCCCACGCCATCGAACAGAGGGAGGGCTTTCTCTTCCGCCGCTGCCGGTTCACCTGTGAGGAAGGGGTTACTCCCGGCAGTATCTTTCTGGCCCGCCCCTGGCGGGACTTCGGCATGTGTGTCTTCCAGGACTGCCTCTACGGTCCTCACATCTCCCCGGCCGGCTTTGACCCCTGGAACGATTCCGGCCGGGACCGCACCGCCCGCTTCTACGAAGACCCGCCGGTACCCGGACGGGTCCCCTGGACCAGAACCCTGCCCATGGAGGGAACCTGAACGGGAGCGGGAGATCCCCATCCCGCCCACAGCCCCTGCACACCGTGGAGATGGGTCTGTCCCCTCGTCCCTGCCCTTCTGCCTGGCCTCTGCTGGGCCCAGAGAACAGATGGTGCCCGACTGAAGGAACCCGGGGCGCCCGGATCCGGACTGCAGGTTACCCTCTGCACCTTCGCCCCGGCCAGGTTATATATAAGGTGGTGCTGCCGGGAACCCCAGTCTGAACACCGGGACCATCATCTGCAGAACAGTCTGCCGGGGCACCATAAACCCGTCCCCGGTACCACTGGGGTTGCCATCCCCCACTGCACCGGCTGCGGCGTACAGTACCCACCCGCTGGGACACACCTGTGACCACAGGATCCGGGACCCCCAGGTCGGCCCCGCCCTCCTCACCTCCCAGGATCCCCCACCAGGAACCCATGAAAACCCCGGCCGTGAAAAAATGGGACCCACGCCAGAGGCCTCTGCGCCAAAAACACCTGCCCCGGCGGGGAGGTGCTGGGCCGGCGGCTGCCCTGCCGGTCCGTCCCATCCCCACCGGCTGGAGGGACCGCTTCATGGAGTCCTGCCACCGGGGGGAGTCCGTTCACGCCGGATTTCTGACCGGGCTCTCCCCCCGGACAGCTGCGCCCGGCGCCTCCCGTAAACCTTGCGCTCCGTCCCTGTCAACCCCTCCTTTCGGCTGATGTTCCAGAACGACACAATGCCCGCCGGACTCCCCCTCCGGCGGGCATTGTGGGTTCAGGGCAGCCTGGGGGGCTGCCTTCCTATCTTCTGTTCCAGTGCCGCAAAACCATGTTCGCTGTCCGGCGCGAAGAGCAGCAGCTCCGCGTAAAGGGCCTGCCGCCAGATCTCCGTCTGTCTCTCCATGCCCAGGGCACTGGGAACCCCGCTGGCAATCTGCCAGATCTCGTGCATGGCAAGTTCTTCCCGCTCCGCCTGGGTGGACGGCTTCAGCTTCATCATCTTGCTGCCATAGGAGGGATCCCGGCAGGTGTCCAGAAAGCGGCGGGCAGTATTGCGGAATTCGTGGAAAAGGACCGTCCGCTCCATCTCGCTGAGGGCATCCGGGTCCTCCAGGTGAAGATCCTTCAGGCTGCGCTGCATCTCTCTGGCCAGATTGCCCTGGCCGAACCTCCGTCCGCAGCGCCTGTACATGCCGGGAAAGTAGACGAACTTGTATAGCCAGTTGTCCACCGCATGGTCCTTTTTCCTGGGGTCCACATACCGCTCCCGGTACAGTCCCCGGCAGAAGGCCATCATGGCGCCCCCCTGCTCCTCCATGCCGTCCAGAATCGCCAGACGCTTCTTCGGGTCGATCTCCTCAAAATAGGGAATCCAGCCCTCCTCGATCTCGTACATCATCCTTCCTCCTCTCCTTTGCCCTCCCCGGTACTTCCTCCCGTCCGGGGCCCTGCACGCCGCATCGCACAGCGGCCCTCTCCGGCAGATGGACCGGTCCGGGAAGAGTCCAGCCCCTTCGCAGCGGCATGCACTCCCGGACCCAAAGCAGCCGGAGGGCCAGCGATCACCGGATGAACAGGCCATTGTCTCACAGTGCCTCATGGATGTTCCCTTCCGGCAGCCCGGCCTGCGTGCAGCATGAGTCATTCTAGCACAGAATCCCTCCCGTTTCCAGAGAAAATCTGCCGCTCCCGGCCCTTTCGCCTCCCGGGAGAACTCCTGCCGACCCACTTCTGGGGGCGTCCCTGCCCTGCCATGGCCCTCCGGTCCGTCCCTGCAGGCCCCTCCGCCGGCACGGCTGGACTTTGCCCGGAGGCTGTGCTATACTATAAAATCATCCTGCTGAAACTGAGAGGTGCATGCGCATGAAACCCGACCGCTTCGCCAGACAGCTCCAGTTTATCCTGGAGGCGGACAAGGAGAAGAACATCCTGCGCCAGACCCATCTGACCGGACATGGCCGCGCGGAAAACGATGCGGAGCACGCCTGGCATATGGCGATCATGATCTATCTGCTGCGGGAGTATGCCAACGAGGAGATCGACCTGGCCAAGGCCATGATGATGGCCCTGATCCACGATATCGTGGAAATTGATGCGGGGGACACCTATGCCTACGACGAACAGGGCCTTGCCACCCAGAAGGAGCGGGAGGAGAAGGCGGCGGACCGCCTGTTCAGCCTTCTTCCTGAGGACCAGGCCGCAGATCTGCGCAACCTGTTTGAGGAGTTTGAAAACTTCGCCACTCCGGAGGCCCGCTTTGCCCGGTCCATGGACAACTTCCAGCCCCTTCTGCTGAACGACTCCAATGAGGGCAGCGACTGGCTGCGCCACGGCGTCCGCCGCTCCCAGATCATGAAACGCCACTCCACCACCCATCTGGGCTCCCGGGAGATCAGCGACTACGCCCAGCAGCTCATCGAGGAGAACGTCCGCAAGGGCTATATCATCGATGACCGGCAGGAGACCTCCTGAGCCCCCTCTCCCCCATACCACCACGGAAGGAGTATCACCATGCTGCAGTACACCGTTGATGCCTTTGCCGACCGGGTCTTCACCGGCAACCCCGCCGCCGTGGCCTTTCCGGACACCTGGCCCTCTGATGACCTGCTGCTGGCCATCACCCGGGAAAACGCGCTGCCCGAAACCGCCTTCGCGGTTCCGGAGGGGGACGGCTGGAGGCTGCGCTGGTTTGCCCCTTCGGGAGAGATCAGCCTCTGCGGACACGCCACCCTGGCAGCCGCCTGCGTCATCATGCGCTTCCTGCTGCCGGAGACCCGGGAACTGCGTTTTGAGACCCTCAGCGGAACCCTCACCGTCCGCCGGGAAGGAGAACTCTACGCCATGGACTTCCCCGCCTACACCCTTCGCCCTCTGGAGGTCACAGAGCCCATCGTGGAGGCTCTGGGCGCACGCCCCCGGGAGGTGTGGCGGGCCCGGGATCTGCTGTGTGTCTTCGATGACCCGGAGACCGTCCTCCATCTCCAGCCGGACCAGGAGAAGCTCCTCCACGTGAAGGGGGCCCTTATGCAGGTCACCGCCCCCGGCTTCGGCGAATACGACTGCGTCTCCCGCACCTTCGGTCCCAAGATGAATCTGCCCGAGGACCCGGTGTGCGGCTCCGGCCACTGCCACATCGTTCCCTACTGGTGTGCCCGGCTGGGCAGAACAGAACTGACCGCCCGCCAGGCCTCTCCCCGGGGCGGCACACTCCACTGCCGACTGGAGGGAGACCGGGTGGTTCTGGCGGGTCGGGCCGTGCTCTACGCCTGCACGCAGCTCTTCCCGGATGGACTCCCGGAGAATTCCATTCCCGACTGAAAACAGGAGCAGGCCGCTTCCAGAAAGCGGCCTGCTCCTGCTGTGTTCGTGGGCTGACGCTTCAGGCCCAGGGGTTTTCCGTGGGATAGGGAAGGGTTTTGGGCCGGTTCCAGGAGATATCCCCGATGCCCAGCCAGCGGAACACCTCAAACAGTGCCTTCCCGCAGTGGGCAAAGGCCACCGCCCCATGGTGGGGATAGTGTTTCTCCAGCAGTACATGCCGGTAGAAGCGGCCCATCTCCGGAATGGCAAACACACCAATGCCCCCGAAGGAGCGGGTGGCCACCGGCAGCACCTCGCCCTGGGCGATGTAGGCCCGCAGAGTTCCCTCGCTGTCGCACTGCAGCCGGTAGAAGGTGATGTCGCCAGGCGCGATGTCCCCTTCCAGGGTGCCCCGGGTAAAGTCCGGTTCGCTGTCCTTCGGCTCCAGAAGACGGTGCTGAATCAGCTGATACTTCACCGACCGCTCCCCGCACAGTTTGCAGGCGGGAGTATTGCCGCAGTGGAATCCCATGAAGGTGTCCGTAAGCGCATAGTCATGCTTTCCCCGGATGTCCTCCTCGTAGATGGACCTGGGCACCGAGTTGTTGATGTCCAGAAGGGTGACGGTGTCGCCGGTGACGCACATGCCGATGTACTCGCTGAGGGCACCGTAGATGTCCACCTCGCAGGCCACCGGAATTCCCCGGGAGACCAGCCGGGAGTTCACATAGCAGGGCTCAAAGCCGAAGGACTCGGGGAAGGCAGGCCAGCACTTGTTGGCAAAGGCCACATACTTTCTCGCTCCCCGGTGGGCCTCCGCCCAGTCCAGAAGGGTCAGCTCATACTGGGCCATGCGGGCAGAGAGGTCCGGATAGAAGTGTCCCTCTCCCATCTCCGCCGCCATTTCGTCACAGACCTGGGGAATGCGGGGGTCATTCTCGTGGGCCCGGTAGCTCACCAGCAGATCCAGCTCGGAGTTCTCCTCCACTTCCACACCCAGCTGGTAGAGGCCCCGGATGGGGGCGTTGCAGGCGAAAAAGTCCTGGGGACGGGGGCCGAAGGTGATGATCTTCAGGTCCTTCAGGCCCAGAACCGTGCGGGCGATGGGAACGAACTCCACCATCTTCTCCGCCACTTCCTCCGCCGTACCCACCGGATACTGGGGGATATAGCCTTTAAGGTGGCGCATGTGGAGATTATAGGAGCAGTTCAGCATGCCGCAGAAGGCATCTCCCCGTCCGTTGACCAGATCCCCGTCCCCCTCGGCAGCCGCCACAAACATGCAGGGGCCGTCAAAATACCTGGCAATCAGGGTTTCCGGAGTCTCAGGACCGAAGTTGCCCAGAAAGACGGTAAGGGCGTTGCATCCGGCTGCTTTCACTTCCTCCACCGCCGCCAGCATGTCCTTCTCATTCTCCACCGTGGTCTTTGCCTCGTATACCTCCAGTCCCTTCTCCCGGCAGGCCGCTGCGATGGCAGCCCGGCGCCGCTGGGACAGAGAAATGATGAAGCAGTCCCGGGAGACCGCAATAATGCCCAGCTTCACGCTGGGGATGTTTCCGATCATGTCTTCTTCCTCCTGTTCTTCGAGCCCTTCTCAGGCAATTCACTGTATCAGCGGAAAGATCTCCCGCAGAGCCGGGTAGATCCTGCCGAACTTCCGGTACTGGATGTCGTAGCGCGCCATCAGTTCCGGCTCCGGTTCCACCCTGTCCGCCACATGCACCAGGGAGGCACAGACCTCCTCCACGCTGGGATACTCTCCGCAGGTCACCATGGCCAGCATGGCTCCCCCCATGCCGGGTCCCTGCTCCGACTCGGGAATCTCCAGCCGGATGCCCAGCACATTGGCCAGAATCCGCCTCCACAGAGGGCTCTTGGCCCCGCCGCCGCAAAGACGGCTGCTGGTGATGTCCAGCCCCAGGGAGCGGGCCACCTCCAGAGAATCCCGGATGGCAAAGGCCACTCCCTCCAGCACTGCCAGGGTCATGTCCGTCCGGCTGGAGTCCATGGTGAGGCCGGTGAATGTTCCCCGGGCACTGGTGTCATTGATGGGGGAGCGCTCCCCCATCAGGTAGGGGAGGAAAAACACATGGTTGCGCCCCAGTTTCTCCTCCGGAATCCGCCTCTGCTCGGCAGCAAAATCACCGGTACCCAGAATCTCCTCCGCCCACCACCGGTTGCAGGAGGCGGCAGAGAGCATGCAGCCCATCAGGTGCCACCGGCCGTCCGCATGGCCGAAGGCGTGCAGGGCATTGCCGGGATCCACACCAAACCTGCTGCTGGAGATGAAGATGGTTCCGGATGTGCCCAGGGAGATGTTGCACTGTCCGTCCCCCACCGTACCGGTTCCCACGGCAGCGGCAGCGTTGTCCCCCGCTCCGGCACAGACCTTCACCGTCTCAGGCAGCCCCAGCCTGGCCGCCATCTCCGGCTTCAGGGTGCCCACCGTCTCATAACTCTCAAAGATCCGGGGCATCTGGGCTTCGGTCAGTCCGCACAGCTCCAGCATCTCCTTTGACCAGCAGCGGTGCTCCACATCCAGCAGCAGCATCCCGGAGGCGTCCGAGACATCCGTGCAGGCCACCCCGGTGAGCATGTAGTTCAGGTAGTCCTTGGGCAGCATGATCCGGCGGATCCGGGCAAAGAGATCCGGTTCGTGTTTGCGCATCCAGAGCAGCTTGGGTGCGGTGAAACCGGCAAAGGCAATGTTGGCCGTCCACCTGCTGAGTTTCTCCCTGCCGATCTCCCCGTTCAGGTACTCCACTTCCTCGGCGGTACGCCCGTCATTCCAGAGGATGGCAGGGCGCAGCACCCGGTCCGCCTCGTCCAGGGCCACCAGCCCGTGCATCTGCCCGCCGCAGCCGATCCCCGCAATCCGGGTCCGGTCACAGTCCGCCGTCAGCTCCCGGATTCCCTCCAGGACGGCAGACAGCCAGTCCTCCGGGTTCTGCTCCGCCCACCCGGGCTGAGGGTAATAAATGGGATACTCCTTTGAAACGGTAGCGTGAATGGTTCCCTGCCCGTCCATCAGCAGCAGCTTCACCGCAGAGGTCCCCAGATCAACTCCGATGTACAGCACAGCCAGTCTCCTTCCTGAATCAGAATCCGAAGCAAATGCTCCAGCAGCCCCATTCTATAAAGTCACTTTATAAATGTCAACCTTCTTTTTCCGAATCTGCTGGTGTTTCTCTGTTATGCACAATTTTTCCCTCTGTTTTTCGGCGAAACAGACAAAAATTCCTTCTCTATTTCATAACTCATTTTCTGAATTTATAAACTCCTTTCTCTCCCATCGAACTGCCCCAGCACCGGATGGACTCTGATCCCCTCCCATCTGCCGGTGTGGAGGCTGCCGGACATCCCTTATTCCCCAAACTGTCCCCCAGGCAATGGGACTGTTCCGGGACAGACTCCGCCACGGAGCCGATCGGCCCGGGTGGAAAATTTTTTTCGGAAAATTTCCAAAAAGGCTTGCAAACCAGGCTGTAATATGCTATCATAGAAATGGGTGTCAAAGGGGGGTCCGGCGCCTGGAAAAGGAGCCCTTCGCAATGGGGCAGCAACCTTCCAGGTGTCTTCCGACCCCCTGATGCCGGACACAGACCGGCAGGGGGTGCCGTCAGCGACAGAGCAGCCCTGCCGCCTCCGACCCCGGCGGAATCTCCCGGCCCGGACAGAGTATCATGGCGGTGTTTCCCAGTGGGGTCTGGGGCTCCGGACCTGCATGGTGTCAGGTACTATATATAATGTAGGGG
>CAYXVN010000006.1:0-19632 GCA_964468565.1 uncultured Oscillospiraceae bacterium
AAGTCCCTCGGTGGTGGAAGAGATCAGCGGATTGGGCGAGGTGCCTAAGGACATGATGACAGTGTCAAGTTCCATGACAAACTCTGAACCCGGGATCTCAACAGGGCGTCTCCTGCCGGATGCATCCGGCTCTCCAAGCTCCATGCGGATACATTTCATGCCGGTGACCCAGCCTTGCTCGTCGCAGAGGATCTCCGTCGGGTTGGTAAGCAGATCGAAAATGACGCCCTCCTCCTTGGCGTGATGCACTTCCTCCACCCTGGCCGGAAGCTCTTCCTCACTGCGCCTGTACACGATATGCACCTCAGCACCCAGCCGGAGCGCCGTCCTTGCCGCGTCCATAGCCACGTTCCCGCCTCCTACCACAGCCGCCTTCCTGCTGTGCATGATGGGGGTATTGGAATTTTCGTCAAACGCCTTCATCAGGTTGCTTCTGGTCAGATACTCGTTGGCGGAATACACACCCACCAGAGACTCGCCGGGGATCTTCATGAACATGGGCAGGCCGGCACCGGAGCCGATGAAGACCGCCTCATATCCCATCTGGAAGATCTCCGGGATGGTGAGAACCTTCCCGATGACCATGTCCAGCTCCACGTTGACTCCCATCTTCTCCAGGTTGGCCACCTCGCGCTTCACGATGGCCTTGGGCAGACGGAACTCGGGGATGCCGTAGCTGAGCACGCCGCCGGGGGTGTGGAAGGCCTCGAACACGGTGACGTCGTAGCCCATGCGGGCCAGCTCCCCGGCGCAGGTCAGGCCGGCGGGACCGGAGCCGATGACGGCAGCCTTGTGCCCGTTTTTCGGGGCGGTCTCCAGATTGGTGACCTGGTGCTCCGCGGCCCAGTCCGCCACAAAGCGCTCGATGCGCCCGATGGAGACGGGCTCTCCCTTGATGCCCCGGATGCACTTGCCCTCGCACTGGGTCTCCTGGGGGCACACCCGGCCGGAGATGGCCGGCAGGGCATTGGCATCCGACAGCAGCTTGTAGGCACCTTCCAAGTCGCCCTCCGCCACCTTGCCGAGAAACTCGGGGATGGGGATTTCCACGGGGCAGCCGCTGACACAGGGCCGGTTGCGGCAGTTCAGGCAGCGCCGCGCCTCATTCTGGGCCATCTCCAGGGTGTAGCCCAGGGCCACCTCCTGGAAGTTCCGGTTGCGGACCTCCGGTGCCTGCTCGGGCATGGGGGTCTTCTGCATCTGCATGTTAGGCATGGACGTTGCCTCCTTTCAGGCGGCAGAGATGCTGCTCCTTCGCCCGGACTTCAAACTCGTGATAGGTGGCGTTGCGGGCAATGACTTCGTCAAAATCCACCTGGTGGCCGTCAAAGTCCGGCCCGTCCACGCAGGCGAACTTCACCTCTCCCCCTACCGTCAGGCGGCAGCAGCCGCACATGCCGGTGCCGTCAATCATGATGGGATTCATGCTGACGGTGGTGGGGATCTCATACTTTGCCGTCAGGCGGCAGGCGAACTTCATCATCAGCAGAGGACCGATGGCAAAGACACGGTCGAACTTAATCCCGCTCTTGATCAGTTCTTCCAGCTTGCCGGTCACAAAACCGTGATAGCCGTAGGTGCCGTCATCCGTACAGATGTGCAGATCGGTGCAGGCCTGGGACATCTCCTCCTCCAGAATGACGATGTCCTTGGTCCGGAAGCCGCCGATCAGGTCCACCTGATTGCCGGCCTGATGCAGGGCCCGGGCCACCGGCAGAGCGATGGCGCAGCCCAGGCCGCCGCCCAGAACGGCAACCCGGCCCACGTTCTCCACTTCGGTGGGCCGTCCCAGGGGGCCCACCAGATCCTGCAGGCAGTCGCCCTCATTCAGCTCGTCCAGCGCCAGGGTGGAGCCGCCGATCTTCTGGTAGATGACCGTGACCAGCCCGTCTTCCGACGTGCTGGATACGGTGAGGGGAATCCGCTCCCCGTCCTCGTCCACACGAAGGATGACGAACTGGCCCGCCTTGGCCTTGGCGGCAACCAGCGGCGCATAGGCCGAGATCTGACTGATTTCCGGCGTCAGAACCCTCTTATGCGCGATTTCAAATTTCTTCACGGATTACTTCCTCCTCGGTTTGCAGTGTCCGGGCCTGGCCCGGCTTCCCTCACTCATCCAAACAGAACCTGTATCCAAACGCAGTTGCCTGCGGTGATACCTGCATCAGCGGCCGAACCGGCGCCGGCGGACCTGTCCGCCGTAGTGACGGTGCTCCGCACCGCCGTAACGCCTCCGGCTGTTCCGGCGGAAGAGGCGGCGCACCAGCAGCACCAGAAGCACCGCCACCCCCAGCACGGCAGCCAGGACCGCCAGGGTCATCCACTTGGGGTAAACAATCAGTTCAATGGGATTCCAACTGCGACTGACCTCCTTGCGGCCATCCGGAGCCGCGTACCAGGCGGGGATGCCCTGATCCCCGAAGGAGGCCAGATAGGAGGCAAGGGCGTACCACGCCTTGATCTCGTTGCCGTTGCCGTCCCGGAGAATGCAGGCCGTCAGGTCCTGCACCGGGCTGCCGTCCGCCATTTTGGGCTCCAGCGACAGCATCCCGAAGGACCTGCTCTTTGCCTCACCCAGCATCTGCCCGATGTACAGATCGGTCACCACCCGGTAGGTGCCGTCGTTGCGGATGTCCGACAGCCCGGTGGCGGTAAATCCGTTCACAAAGGGGGCCTCCTGCATCCGGGACTCCACCACCCGGTTGAAGAACATGCGGTGGACGTTAAAGCGGTAGGAAACTCCGGAGAAGTAAAGCTGCGCCCCCGTCATGATGGGGGGAATGGAGGCATCCACCTCCAGGGCCGATTTCAGTTCCTTTCCGGTCAGATAGACCGCAACCAGGGGGTACCCGGAGGTCCCGTCCTCCCCCACTCCCATGGACAGCACATCAAAGGCGTCCGAAGTGGTGATCTCCCCCTGATATAAAGGCGCCCGGAGAACGCCGTCCGCCGTCACCGCCACAGTCTCCACCTCCGGTGGCTGCGGATCCAGGTGGAGGGCCGCCCAAAGCATGGCATCTGCCGTCAGCTCTCCCAGGGCATTGCCCTCCTGGACATCGGGCTCCGGGGTCTCCAGGGAGAAGCCGGAGGTGGTCAGAACCTGGTCGAAGCTGAGGCCGTAGCGGCCCAGATAGGAGGAACTCACCAGGTTCTTCCAGGAGGCAATGGTGTCGGCGATGCCCGGGTCCTCCCCCAGGGTCTCATCGATGGGGACCAGATGGTAGTCGGTCAGGGTCTTGTTCTCCCCGTCCCAGGCGAAGGTGACCGACCCCAGATTCTCACAGTAGGGTCCGGCGGACACAATCACGGTGTCCCCCGACACGATGGGCTCCTCCAGGGTGGTGTGGGTGTGCCCGGAGACAATGAGGTCAATGCCCTCCACATCCCGCGCCAGCTGTTCGTCCTCGGAGTGTCTCCTCTTCTCGCTGGTGCCGCTGTGGGAGAGGCAGATGATGAACTGGGCCCCCTGTTCCCGGAGGGCCTCCACGCAGCGCTTGGCACTCTCCTTCCGGTCTGCCAGTTCAAAGCCGGAGGTGGGGGCGACGGCATGGGAGTCCTCCCCCATGATGCCGAAGATACCAAAGGTGATTCCCGCCCGCTCCAGCAGCAGGTAGTCCGATACCCCGTAGGTGGCCATGGCCCGCTGGATGTCCACCTGCAGGGGGTTGTCCGCCCCGGGGCGGTAATTGGCCTCCACAATGGGCGGGGTGGGGTCCCCGGCGGCGGTGGCCGCCTGAAGCATTTCAGCCAGCCCCTGGCCCCCATGGTCAAACTCGTGGTTGCCCAGGGTAACCGCGTCGTAGCCCATCTGACCCATGGTCCGCAGTTCGGCAGCCTGGGTGGTGTACAGGGTCTGGAACAGGGAACCGATGGAGAAATCTCCACCATCCACCAGCAGAGCGGCAGGGTGAGTGGCTCTCTCCGCGTCAATGGCCCACTTCAGGCGGGCGTATCCTCCCCTCTCCCCGCCCTCTCCGTCCGGCTGGGGGAGAAAGTGGGAGTGCAGGTCGTGGGTAAACAGAACGGTGATTTCCTGTCCCGGGGGAGCAGCGGAAGCAGCCCCGGGCAGCAGAGTCAGGACAAGAGCCAGACTCAGCAGAGCGGCGAATAAACGGCGCAGTCGAATCAAGGTACACCTCCAGATCATCGGGTGACATGGCGTCTCCCGACTTCTTCACCCGGGCAGCAATCTGATCCTGCTGCCCGGGCCGTAAAACTTCGCCCGGACTCCATCCGGGCTGCCGCTGTCCCGGCACCCCCGGAGGCCTGACAGCAGCCGGCCCCGGGGTGATGGTGCGCTCCTCCGGCCGGGGATGCCGGAACTCCCCAGCCGGCCTTTCGGAGGCACCGGCATATCGCTCCCCCCAGGGAACTCGGGGGCCTCCGGAGAGGGATCTCTCCCCCTCCGGCCGCACCCCCAGGATAAGCGGCCGGATCTCTCCCGGGGATACCGTCTGCCCCAGAGCACCGGGGCATCCCCCTCCTGACAGCCGTCCCCCGTCCCCGGGAGACAGAGGCCCCACCGGCCATGAAGAGACAGCCCCTGCCCGGTCCGGGAATGCGGAGGGGCCTACAGGCACTGGAGGTATTTTCCGTACAGGGTCATGCCCAGCTTTCTGCCCTGCTCCTGAACCTGCTCCTCGGTCAGCCAGCCCTCGTAGTACCCCAGTTCCTCCAGGCAGCCCACATAGCGGCCGGTGCTGTCCTGAATCTTCTTGATGGTCTGGCTGGCAATCAGCAGGCTGTCTGCCGTGCCGGCGTCCAGCCAGGTGAAGTCCTTCTCCAGGGGAATCACCTTCAGGGCACTGCGGCGCAGATACTCCCGGTTCACGTCGGTGATCTCCAGTTCCCCCCGGGCGGAGGGCTTCAGATTGCGGGCGATCTCCATCACCTGGCTGTCATAGAAGTAGAGACCGGGAATGATGTAGTTGGACCTGGGGTAGCGGGGTTTTTCCTCAATGGAAATGGCATTGCCCTCCCGGTCAAACTCCACCACACCGAAGCTGCGGGGGTCACTGACCCAGTAGCCGAAGACTCTGGCCCCGCAGGGGCACTCCGCCGCCTTCTTCAGGGTTCTGGCCAGGGTGGGCGCATAAAAGATGTTGTCCCCCAGCACCAGGCAGACCTGATCCTCCCCCACAAACTCCTGCCCGATCAGGAGGGCGTCCGCGATGCCCCGTGCCTTCGGCTGCTCGGCGAAGGACAGCCGGATCCCGAAGCTGGAGCCGTTCCCCAGCAGGGATTCAAAGGTCTGAATCTCACCGGGCGGGATGATGATCAGTATGTCCGAAATTCCCGCCTGCATCAGAATGGCCAGGGGGTAGTAGATCAGGGGTTTGTCGTAGACCGGCAGCAGCGGTTTGCATACCGGAAGAGTCATGGGGTAGAGGCGGGTTCCCTTTCCCGCCGCCAGGACAATGCCTTTCATGCTTGTGAGTTCCTCCGTTCTCCTGTTCAGGGGTCTGCCACTGGCAGTACGTGTCAGTGTGTAGTCTAGCACGCAGGACCCCTGTTTACAAGAGCAAAATCCCTCTTTTCCAGCCCATCTTTCCCCGGTTTTTTGGCAGAAAAGAAGAATCTCCAGACGGCTTTCCTCCTCTTCCCCTCCTGCCCTCCGGAGGGACCTGTCCCCCGGCGGAGCATTGACCGTGCCCCGGCTTCGTGCTATCATGGCGGTGCCTCCTCCCTGAGGAGGAAATCAGAGACAGCGAAACAAACAAAAGGAGGAATTCACCATGGCATGGGCATGCGGACAGGGCTGCTGCCCGGGCTGTCCCGGTGCCCGGGAACTGGAACTCACCCGGGAGGAACTGAATCTTCTTACCCTTCTGGGCCAGCTGGCCTTTCTCCCTGCGGCCAGGCGCTGGGACAGTGAGATCCCCGTCTGCCTGGAAGAGGGCATGAACGGCACGGAGGCCTCCAGCGCCGCCATTCTGGGCCTGGAGCGGAAAGGACTCATCGATCTGGACTGGCACACGGCACTGGCCGGCTTTGACTACGCCGCCTATGACCCCTGGCCCTGCCACGGCAGCATGGCCCTCACCGCACGGGGCCAGCAGGTGCTGGAGGTGGTGGAGATTGTGGGGGTTCAGGAGTGATCCCGAGCAGCGAAAACCGGCGCCCCATGCCGCCATGGCACGAAGCGCCGGTGAATGTCCGCTGACCGCACATCCCGACTCAGTGGGTCAGATAGTACTTCACAAGAGTCTGAAGCAGCTCGTCCCGGTCCACACGTCGGATCAGAGCACGGGCGTTGTTATGGTTGGTGATGTAGGTGGGGTCCTCGGACAGGATATAACCCACGATCTGGTTCACCGGATTGTAGCCCTTCTCCTGCAGAGCCTTGTAGACGCTGGTCAGGATCTCCTTGATCTCCAGGTCGCGCTGGTCGTTCAGGGTGAATTTGCGGGTATAGTCCACGTCTCCCATCTGGGAACACCTCCTTGTACAGGATACATCAATACTACTCCAAAAAAGGGCTCCTGTAAAGGGTTCCGGCGAAATTCCCCGGGAAGAAATTTTTTTCGGGCCGGGCTGGGGTGTCAGAGTGCCTCCTCCTCTGCCGGTCTGCCCTCTTCTTCCGGCGTCGGGACGGGTGTGTCACTCTCCGGCGTGATTCCCGGCACCGTGGCAATCAGGCCCTCCCGGAACTTCAGCTCCTGCCACTGCTCCCGGGTGATCAGCACCTGCCGGGGCTTGCTGCCCTCGGAGGGCCCTACCCGGCCCATCTCCTCCAGCTGGTCCATGATGCGGGCGGCCCGGGCGTAGCCCAGCTTCAGCCGGCGCTGGAGCATGGAGACGGAGGCCATGCCCAGTTCCACCACCACTTCCGTGGCGGCATCTGCCAGCTCATCGTACTCCCCCTCCGAGTCCTCCCTGGGCCGGCTGGAGTCCTTGGGGGCAGCTTCCGTAATGTCGTGCATAACCTGTTCATCGTACTGCGCCGTGTTGTTCTGCTTCACAAAGCCCACCACGTCCGCCACCTCCTGGTCGGTAATCAGGCAGCCCTGGATCCGCATGGGCTTGCCGGATCCCAGGGGGAAATAGAGCATGTCGCCCCGGCCCACCAGCTTCTCGGCACCGGCCTGGTCCAGAATGATCCGGGACTCCAGACTGGATGCCACGGCAAAGGCGATGCGGCTGGGAATGTTGGCCTTCATCAGACCGGTGATCACGTCCGAGGAGGGACGCTGAGTGGCAATGACCAGGTGCATGCCGCTGGCGCGGCCCATCTGGGCCACCCGGCAGATGGACTCCTCCACCTCCTTGGCCGCCACCAGCATCAGGTCAGCCAGCTCGTCGATGATCACCACCACCTGGGGCATGACCTCCAGGTTCTCGATGCGGGCGGCCACCCGGTTGTAGGATTCCAGGTCCCGCACCCCCTGCTCGGCAAACTTGGAATAGCGCCTCATCATCTCGTTCACCGCCCACTGCAGCGCTCCGGCCGCCTTGCGGGCGTCGGTCACCACGGGAATCAGCAGATGAGGGATGCCGTTGTAGATGCCCAGCTCCACCATCTTGGGGTCCACCATGATGAGCCGCACCTCATCCGGTTTGGCCTTATAGAGGAGGGAGACAATGAGGGAGTTGGTGCACACCGACTTGCCGGAACCGGTGGTGCCGGCAATCAGCATGTGGGGCATCTTGGCGATGTTCCCCACAATGCACTCCCCTCCGATGTCCTTCCCCACGGCGAAGGAGACCTTGGAGGTGCTCCTGGTGAAGGCCCTGCTGCTGAGCACCGAACGGATGCTCACAGGAGAGACCGTCTTGTTGGGCACTTCGATGCCCACCAGGGAGATCTGATCCGGAATGGGGGCAATCCGCACCCCGGAGGCCCCCAGGGAGAGGGCGATGTCATCCGCCAGATTGGTGAGCTTGTTGAGCCGCACTCCCTGGTCCAGCTCCAGCTCATACCGGGTGACGGAGGGGCCCCGGGTGACGTTCACAATCTTGGCCTCAATGCCGAAGGAGTGGATGGTGTCCGAAAGGCGCTGGCGGTTGCCGTTCAGTTCCGCCATGGCGGCTCCTCCGGCCTCTCCCTCCCCCTCCTGCAGCAGGGAAATGGGGGGAAACTGATAGGGAGGAGTCCTTGCCTCCAGGGACTGGGCAATGTGCTCCGTCACCTCGGCAGCCGCCTGGGAGGCCTCCTGGTGGGTGACCTTCTCCAGCGCCGGAACTGCTCCCTCTCCGGTGCCGGTCCGGGTCACCCCGGAAGAGGCGGGAGCCGGAGGGGAAAAGGACTCCTCGCTTGGGAACAGGGGCTGATCCGGATTGGCCCTCTCCTGTGCCGCAGGGCCTCCCGCCATGCCCAGGTCATCCTCCCAGAAGGTATCCCGGCGGGTGTTTCCGGCCTGGGCCCCAGAGGGGAAGCGGTCCGAGGGAGACTGCAGGGACCCATACTCCCCAGCCGCCTGCTCCTCCTCCGGATTGCCGTCCCGGAATCCCTCGGCCGTGGACTCCGGGAAACCGGTGCCCGGACGGGCCTCTCCCCGGGAGAGGTCCTCCCCGGCCGGATCCGCCGTCCTCTCGCCATCGGCGAACACATCCTCCGGCAGAGGTCCCTCATCAATGGGAATGTTGTAAATCGTACGGCGGCGCATGGGCGTGACCCCCACCGGAGCCCGGGCAGGTACCCGGACCGGCTGCCTGGGAGCCGGGCGGGCCGGGGCGCGGGCGGGCTGCTGGAGCCGGCTGGGCCGGGCCTCCTGGGCCACCGGGACCCTGCGGACTCTCTCCCGCCTGGGCTTGACCTCATACTCAGGATAATCCCGGTTGAACAGCCAGTCCGCCACATCCGCCAGGGTGCGGTCGCAGGCGGTCAGGGTGAGAAAGACGGTGGCCAGACCGAAGACGATGGTGCAGCCCAGTCCGCTAACCAGGGTCACCACCATCTGGGCCAGAATGCCGCCCAGCACCCCGCCGGAGTGCATGGACTGCCCTCCGGCCCAGAGGGTCCCGATAAGCCCCCCGTTCCAGGGCAGCACCCTGGCCAGAAGCCCGTGAAGCAGGCAGGACATGGAGCAGGGAATCAGCAGGGCGCAGGTCACCCGCAGCCGCACCGGATTGCCCCGGTGAAAGGCCAGAATCCAGGCCGCCATGAAGAGGGCCGGGGGAACCAGCCAGAACCCGTAGCCCAGCAGTCCCTTCAGCGTCCCCACGTAAAAAGTGATGAACAGAGCCCGGATGTTGAAGTACCCGAAGGTCGCGAAGATCCCCAGCAGGAAGCAGACCAGTGCTCCTATCTCCCTGCGCACCGGCCGGGCCGCAGGAGCGGCTTTCGCGGCTTTCCTGGTGCGGGTCTGCGTACTGCTCCGGCTGCGGGAGGAGGGAGAGGCCGACCGCCCTGTGCCGGAGGTGCCCCCCCTTTTGCGGGCGGGTGCTGCCGTCCGGCTGCTTCCTGCCCCGTTCCTCCGGACCGTTGCCGCCGCCCGGGCGGTGCCGGCCGTGGTTCTCCGGGCGGTTGCCGCCCGGTTCGTTTGTGTGGTTGGCATGAATGAACGTCCTTTCGAAAGCGCAGCAGGCCCTCAGGCCAGCGCGGTCCTTACGGCAGAAGAGATGGCGGAACCCAGGGACACGGAGGCCGCAGAGCCCAGAGAGCCGGCTGCGGCCGGAGCGGCAGGCACCAGGGTCCAGCCCAGCAGAATCAGCACCAGGGAGATGGCGCCCGCCGCCCAGCAGTAGTAGGCAAAGGCGCCGAATCTGCCCCGGCTCGCCAGCAGATTCACCAGGCGGATGGAGAAATAACCCACCACACCGGCGATGAGCATGCCCACCAGGTATTTGCTCAGCATACCCTCCGGGATGCCGCCCTTCCCCCCGATCACGTCCTTGACCTCCAGCAGGGTGGCCCCCAGGACGGCGGGGAGGGAGAGCAGGAAGGAGTAGCGCACCGCAAAGGTGCGGTCCAGTCCCCGCATCATGCCGGCGGCAATGGTGCAGCCGGAGCGGGAGAGACCGGGAATGGTGGCCACCCCCTGGGCTACTCCGATGATGAGAGCATCTTTCATGGTGGTGTTCATGGCATTCTTTCTTCCCCTGGCCAGACGGTCCGAGAAGAAGAGCACGAAACCCGTAACCAGCAGGGCAATGCTGACGAAAACGGGATACCTCCCCAGGCTCTCCACAAAGTCGTTGACCAGAACCACCACGAACAGGGGCAGGGTACCCACCACCACCAGCAGCACCAGGCGCCTTGCCTCCGGCGGACGGCCCCGGTCCGGACTGCGGGAGAACAGGGAGGCAATGGTGCGGAAGAACTCCACGATCATATCCCGCACATCGGCAAAGTAGTAGATGCACACCGCAATCAGGGTGGCGAAGTGCAGAAGGATATTGAACAGCTGATCGGGCTCCTGCAGCCCGAAGAAGTGCTGAAGCAGCGTCAGGTGTCCGGAACTGGAGATGGGCAGAAACTCCGCCACCCCCTGAACCAGACCCAGGATGGCCGCCATTATCATGCTCACGGCGATGACCCCCTTGGTTCGCGGCCCGCCCCCCCCCGGGGGAAACAGGCACGGATTCACGTCCTTCTATTCTACCACAGCGTCATCCTGATTACCAGTCCCGGCGGAAAGTTTATGTTAACTCAAACTGACAGGGCTGTCCGTCTCTCTGCCCATAACAGGCAGCGCCCCCGGCAGGGATCCGCCGGGGGCGCTGTAAGACGGGGTGAGGGAACCGGGGCCGGAAGGGGCCGGCCCGGGCAGGCCGCTCACTCCAGAGGTCCTGCCCAATTCAGGGAGGACAGAAACCGGCGCATCCGGTCCGCCATGGGTTTGTAGGTGACATAGGTCAGACCCCCCAGTTCCTCCGCCCCGATGATGGGGATGAAGCGGGATATGCGGCGGCCGTAGACCTCTTTCGGCAGACGCTCACTGAGGGTCCGGGTCATCTGCTTCACGGTAAAACCGATGCCGTGGTCCTGGATCTGCCTGGAGGCCATCTCCATGGTCACCCTGCCCTCTCCCTCTTCCCCGATGGTCCGCAGGGCCTCCTCTGCTCCCTCCACATCCAGCATCACACCGAAAAAGAGGGTCACCACGGCGGCGGTGTCCGGGTCCAGTTCGCCCCCAGCAGGAAGGTTCATATCCCAGCCGTAGAGGTAGCACAGCTTCTGCACCACCCGCAGCATGTGAGCCATATAGCGGGTCACATCCGCCGGGACCATGCCCAGCATGGACATGCCGGCGTGGAGGCCGGCGGAGAAGGTCAGCGTGCTGACCTTGTTGGACTCATAGCCCACTGCATTGCGGGCCACCCGGTCCACCTTGCGCTTGGGAATGCCGGCCAGGGCAGGCGTCAGGCGGACCGCCTCTTCTGCGGTCTCCCGGGGGCAGCAGAAGGTCAGTTCCTCCAGAAGGTAGGCCTCCCGGTCGATGCGCACCTCCGGCATGACGGCAGAGGTGTGCAGCGCCAGTTCAAAGGTATTGGGTTCGCTCATATCATTCCCTCCTTGTACGGTTCTTACAGATGATCTGCCAGTCGGCACAGAGTGTCCCTTCTGAAAGCGAAGCGTCAGGTGAGATAACTCACATGGAGGCCAGAATCTCCTCCAGGTCCTCTTTCGTATAGCGGTAGACCCGCCGGCAGAACTGGCAGGCCAGTTCCGCCCTCCCCTGCTCCCGGATGAGAGCGGTCAGCTCCTCCCTGCCCATGCTGATCAGGGCCCGGGTAACCCGGTCCCGGCTGCAGGAGCAGCGGTACTCCACCGGATGTTTCTCCAGGATCTCCAGCCGGAAGTCCGGCAGAACCGCCCGCAGCAGACCTTCTCCATCCAATCCACCCTCCAGAACCCGGCTCACACTGCCCACGGCCTGGACCCCGGTCTCGATGCGGGTGATGATGTCCTCTCCGGCCCCCGGCAGCAGCTGGAGGATATAGCCCCCTGCCGCCGTCACGCTCTGATCCCGCCCCACCAGGACACCCAGAGCACAGGCAGTGGGAATCTGCTCGCTCTCGGCGAAGTAGGCGGCCAGATCTTCCGCAATCTCTCCGGAGACCAGCTGGACGGACCCGTTGTAGGGTTCCTTCAGGCCCAGATCCTTGCTGACGGTCAGCATGCCGTTGCACCCCACTGCGCCCCCCACATCCAGCTTCCCCGGGTGCTTCTCCATCAGGTCCACGTGGGGGTTGTCCACATAGCCCCGCACATTTCCCTCCCAGTCCGAGACCGCCAGCAGCACACCCAGAGGACCCCCTCCCTGCACCCGCAGGGTAATGGTCCCCTTCTCCTCCTTCAGCATGTCTCCCATCAGGGAGGCCCCCATCAGCAGCCGGCCCAGAGCGGCCGTTGCCACGGGAAGCAGGGTGTGAATGGTCCGGGCCCGCTCCACCAGATCCCGTCCGGTGATGGCAGCGGCTTTGACCAGGCCCCCTGCTCCCATGGCCCTTACGATTTCGTCTCCCATCACGTCCCGCTCCTTTCCGGTTTGCCCTCGCGCTCTGGCACCAACGGGGCGGTGCCCTTGCCGGCCACGAAGAAGATACGTCCCTCGCCCTCCTGGGGAGCACGCAGCTTCCGGTCCCCGTAGACCCGGATCTTCTGAAAGCCCGCCCCCTTCAGCATATCAGTCAGTTCCCGCACCGGGTAGCTCCGCTCCTCGTGGAGTTCCTCCCCCCGCTGCCACAGCCCGCTGCCCGGATCCAGACGGAAGATATCCATGAAGTACCGGCACAGGCGGGTCCGCCGGGAGTATTCGGTGCGCCAGACGCAGTAGACATCCTCCCGCTCGTCCAGAAACACCTGCCCGTCCAGGCTCTCCAGTTTTTCCACCGTGTTGATGTCAAAGAGGAACAGTCCCCCGGGATTCAGAAAGAGGTGCACCCGCTGAAAGGCCTTTTCCAGCCGGGAGGGGCTGGTGACATAGTTCACGGAGTCCAGGCAGCAGACGCAGGCGTCCACGGTATCATAGAGGTCCAGCCGGTCCATGCTCTGGCAGAGAAGCAGGGGCGGTTCTCCGGGCAGGTCCCGGCATTTCTCCTCCGCCCGGGCCAGCATCTCCGGGGACTGATCCACCCCGATCACCTCATAGCCCCGCAGGCTCAGCTCCCGGGTCAGGGAACCGGTGCCGCAGGCCAGGTCCAGAACCGTGCGGACGCTCCTGCGGCAGCGGCGGAAGTGTTTCTCCACATAATCCGCCCAGGCGGGGTAGTTCACGTCCTCAGTCAGCTCGTCATAGCTGCCGGCAAGAAATCCGTAGGCACTCATTCGCTGCGTCCTTTCAGGCGGGAGATGATGATGGGGTAACCGCCCTCGCCGTACTGCAGACACCGGTTGACCCGGCTGATGGTGGCCGTGGAGGCACCGGTCCGCTCCAGAACATCGCTGTAGCTGAGACCATCGTCCAGCAGCATGGCAACTTCAATCCGCTGTTCCATGGCCCTCAGCTCGGAAACCGTGCACAGGTCCTCCAGAAAATTCCTGCACTCCTCCTCGCTCCGGATGGCAAGAATGGCCTGGCACAGCCTGTCCCCGCCCACCTTTTCCAAAAACTTCGACATGGGTTCCTCCTGTTCCCGCCCTGACGGCTCTCTGACTGCTCCCATATTACCACGGGCCAGGAAGGATGTAAATACACACTTTTCTGCCATTTCCGCCAGGCCCTTCCTCCTGACGGTCTCAGGTGAAGAAGGCCTCCTGTCCCCCGGTCCCCGGCGGGCACCCAGGGCCCGGAAAGGGGCTCACCCAGGGCCCGGCAAAAATTTTTGGAAAACTTTCAAAACCCCTATTGACAAAGGCGGTCCGTCTGCTATAATAGCGCATGTGCTCCGGCGCCTTGGTGTCGGCCCTCTAGCGGGATTGTGTAAGGGTAGCACAGCAGACTCTGACTCTGTATGTGAGGGTTCGAATCCTTCTCCCGCTGCCATGCCTCTGCAGCTTTGGCTGCAGGGGCTTTTCCGTTGCAACCCACCGGCCACAACACCCGGGAGGCGTTCCCGCCGCCCGGGTGTTTTTTGCCTTCACACTCCCGGTCTCTCCTGGTACACAGTGCCGTGGACCGTGGCCTCTCTTCCTTCCCAGCATCCGCGCACCTGCTCCACCAGTTCCATCACCCGCAGAATCTCCCTGTGGGGCATCTCTTCGCACTCCAGGCGACCCTCCGCCAGGGCCCGGGCGCAGGCGCGGAACTCGTACTCATACCCGGTGATCTTTTCCGGCAGCGCCAGCGTCCGTACCACCTGATGCTCCCGGTCCCGGATGCGGATTTCCTCCGGGTTGTTGATGTTGTCCACCTCCAGGTAGCCCCTGGTCCCGGAGATGACCCCTCTCCGGTCGGTGGAAACCCGGATGTCCGCCTGAAGGTGTGCCGTGCGCCCGTTGCCCCACACCAGCGTAATGCTCTCGGCGGCATCCACGCCGGTGTCCAGACGGACAACGGAGGAGTCCACCTGGACAATGTCCTCTCCAAAGGCCATCAGAGCAAAATTCAGAGGATAGACCCCCAGGTCCAGAAGGGCTCCGCCCCCCAGGGAGGGATCCGTCAGCCGGCGGGTACCCAGGCGGGGATAGCCCAGATTGGCGCTCAGGCTCCAGACGTCTCCCAGTTCTCCGCTGTCCACACACGCCCGGATCATCTTCCGGGCCGGCATGTAACGGGTCCAGATGGCCTCCGCCAGCAGCAGCTTCCGCTGCTTTGCCAGAGCCAGTACCTCCCGGGCCTGCCGGGCTGTCACAGTGAAGGCCTTTTCACACAGCACATTGCGGCCATGGTCCAGACACAGGCGGATCTGCTCCGCGTGGAAGGACATGGGGGTGGCGATGTAAATCAGGTCCAGCGTGTCCTGCCGAACCAGCTCCTCATAGGAACCGTATGCGGTGGGGATGCCGAACCGGTCCGCAAAGGCCCGGGCCCGCTCCAGATCCCGGGCTCCCACGGCAGCACAGGTACATTCCAGAGGATCCATCCGCCGGATGGTATCCGCAATTTTGGCGGCAATCTTTCCCGCTCCAAGAATTCCGACCCGCATGCAGGCAGCTCCTCTCTTCCGAATCTCCGCAGGGAGGGACTCAGCTCCTCCCCTTTCATTCTAGCACCGGCAGCCGGGCAAGGCAAGGGGCAGGCCGGAATCCGGGCCGGGATGGACAAACGGGCAGCGCAGCCTTCCGCCGCGCCGCCCGTTTCTGTCTGCATCAGATGTTCTGTGTCCCCATGGTCCCTGCAGGGAACCCCCTCACCGGATTTCCCGGGAGAGCAGCCGGACCGGCCGGTCCGGCTGCCCCGTTCCGACGGGTCTTTCCCCTAGGGCCAGCGGGGCCGGAGTTCTTCCACCGGAGGGTACACACGTCCGGACCATGTCCGCTTCGGGTGGGGATACCAGTCCTCTCCGCCCAGTCCCGTCTGCAGGAACAGCGCACCGCCCATACCCATGTCCTCGAAGGCCACCCGGCCCACGTTCCGCTCCCGGAAAAGGTTTGCATTGTCCTCATTGTACTTGGCCCAGCCCATTCTCAAGAACCTCCTTTTCTGTTCTCACGGATTTTCAGGAACTTTCCTTTCTCTGATGCAGGGCACCTGCACCTGCGCGTCTCTCACCTCCCTCTGCTTCCAAGAAACGCCGTCTGTCCGGCTGGACACCATTGTACCGGAAATCTCCGCCCCTGTCTTGTCCGCCGCGGTACACATTTCGACAAGATCCCCTTTCCGGGTTCCGGGGAAAAAATGAGGCCACCCGGGGAATGTCCGGGTGGCCTGCAGCACCTGCCTGGTTCAGAAATCCAGATATCCCTGGTCCGTCAGATCCTCCAGCTGGTAGTAGGCGTTCTCCTCATCCAGGTCCAGATCGAAGATCACGTTGTGCCAGCGCTCCTCCTCTTCCTCCTCCTCCTGGAAGGGATCCCAGATGTCATCCGGGTCAATGTACCAGTCCGGACCTGCCTCCTCTGCCAGCTCTGCAATCTCATCGTCAGTGGGCTCCAGAATCACCTGCTCCAGGGCTGTCTCAATGGGAATGTTCATGTCCAGGTACTCCAGGTACCGCATGAACTCCTCACTGTGGAAGACATCGTCAAACACCTTCGTGAAGGCCTCGTAGGCCTTCTTGAAGAAGTAGAAGTTGAAGTAGACAAACTCTTCCGAGAGGGAGAAGGCCCGGATCATCATGGGGTCCATCTCCATCAGCTCCTCTTCCGTGGGCATGATGCGGTCTTCCATCAGGTACTCCGTGGTGGATACCGAGAGTCCGCACTCGAAAAACATGAACCGGTAGAATCTGCTCTCAGCCACCGCCCTGACCTCCTCCTCCAGCTGCTCCGGCGTCCTGTCGCTCATGTGAAGCTCACCGTCTACCGAATAACTGCTGCGGATGGAATCCACAAAGCGGAAGCAGTCCTCCATCGTCCTGTGTCCCTCCGGAGCAGCCGTCTCCCCGGCATCTTCTTCCAGGGCAAGATAAAGCTCGTAGGCCACCCGGCTGAACAGGGGTTCGAACCCGTAGAAATTCTGCTGCTCGGATGCCTTCATGACCCGGTCGTAGAGGTCCCTGGGCAGGCCGAACACCATCTCCTGTTCCAGCGGCCGCTCCGTACCGGCCGTCCAGCCGCCCCTGCCGGAGCCGGAGGAAATGGCATCCCAGTCCAGGGGCCCGGACACGCAGGAGAGATCCTTCCTGCGGATGGCCTCCCCCGGCGGCATGCCGAACTCCTGGGAAAACCGTTTGGTGAAAGAACACTGGTTGTCAAAGCCGGCAATCTCTGTGGCCTTCAGAATCGACGGTTTCCCATCCTCCACCAGATACCGATAGGACGCCATCAGTTTCCGCTCCTTGATGTAGTCCAGCATCGTATCCCCGGTCAGAAAGCGCATGACCGCCGTCATGTCCCGGCTCCCCAGCCCGTTCATCTTCGCTGCCTTTTCCGCCAGCTCACCGGCACTGATGTCCCTCTCTCCGGCATTCGCCTCTATCATCGCGATCATGCGATCATACTGGTCCTTAATGGAAATTGCAACCGCCTCCTGTCCGGTCCTCTCCTGTCTCCAGGAACACGTCTGCCGGCCTCCGGCTCCAGACAGGGTCCGCGCTGAGCGGCCCAGCCCCCCGAACCGGAGCGTACCCGACTTCTTATTGTACCAGATCTGCTCCGCGCTGTCTTATCGAAATGTGCACAGAAACGGACAAGATTCCGGAAAGGGGGTTGCAGACCTCTTCCCCCTTCGTCTCTCCCCGTCTCTGTGCGCTTCAGGAGCAGGTGCCGGTCCCATCAGGCGAAGGGAACTCCCGGACACCTGATTCTGTGCCCATCTCCCCTTCGCTCCGATCCCTCCTGTCCCCTGCCAAAATCCCCCGGACCTGTGACGGTCCGTCTCTGGGAGGTATGTCCGTCCATGAACCATTCACAGCCAGACCGCAGACCGCCGGCTTCGCCGGAACGACCCCCTGCCAGCCGTCCCACCCGGCGTCCGCCGAAACGGAAATCCTCATTTCCCCTGATCCCGGTACTGCTTGTCCTTGTTGTCGTCATCGCCGCGGCCGTCTGGTTCACCCACCGGTCCCCATCAGAGGAGCCTCCGGAACCTGTCATCTCCTTCACCTACCGGGACCGCCTGCTCACGCCCCAGGAGGGCGTTCCCCTCAGCACCTTTGACCCCTCCCTCTTCACGCCGGATGAGCGGGGCAGGGTACAGTACTCCTTCGGCACGAAAACGGCCCGCACCGGCATCGACGTCTCCTACTCCCAGCCGGAAATCAACTGGGAGGCGGTTGCCGCAGACGGCATCCAGTTTGTCATTCTGCGGGTGGGCTACCGGGGCTACACGGAAGGCGGCCTGTACGTGGACAAGCTGTTCGAGTCCCATCTGGACGGGGCTCTCGCCGCCGGCCTTGATGTGGGGGTCTACTTCTACTCTCAGGCCATCTCCCCGGAGGAGGCCAGAACCGAAGCGGACTTCGTCCTGGATACCCTGAATGGGCGCAAGCTGTCCTATCCTGTGGCCTACGACTGGGAATCCATCACCACCGGAGAGGCCGCCCGCACCGACAATGTGGACGGAGCCACCATGACCGCCTGCGCTGTGGCCTTCTGCCAGCGCATTAAGGAGGGCGGCTATGATCCCTGTCTCTACCTCAACCAGGACCAGGCCTACCTCTTCTACGACCTGAGCCAGCTGACCGACTACCCCATCTGGCTGGCAGATTACCGTACCGTCACAGATTTCGTCTATGACTTTGACTACTGGCAGTACAGCCACACCGGCACGGTGTCAGGCATTTCCCAGCCGGTGGATCTGGATCTGGACATGCGTGATGTGAAGGACTGAGGAGCCTGACCTGTCCTTCGGTTTCCGCTCCGGTTCTTCCGGATCGAAAGGCTCTCCCCTGTCTGCTCCGGAGAGAGTTTTCTGGCCTGCAGGGTCTGAACACAGCCAAAACCCGTATCTCCGGATCGTTTCCGATCCGGGGATACGGGTTTTCTTATGCCCGGTCCCTCTCTGCTGCCCTGCCTGGGGAACCTTACTTCGGCTTACGGTTCTTCATGCGCGCAAATGCTATAAAGCAGAAGATGGTCTGCACAATCACAAACATCGCATACATGAACATCAGGACCATGCTGACCGCATACAGAATGCCTGCGGTCAGAGCCGCCCAGCGGGCCCGAAGGGCCCAGGCCACCCAGTTGAACACCGTGGCTATACCCACCACGACCATATGGGGCATCACAACGGCGGTGGCAATCCCGGCACCCAGTGCCTCCGCTCCCCCCGAACCGCCTATGGCCCCTGAAAAATATACGATCAGGTACAGAGTGTACAGAGTGCTGAGAATGGCTGCTGCCAGCAGAAGCTTACTGCGTTTCACGTAAGGTCACGTCCTCCTGAAAGATTCCCTTATGGATTCAGCGTGATCACTTCATCGGCATAGGGTCCGGCGGTCCAGTCCCCGTTGTCGCTGACCTTCAGTCTGAATTCGATCTCCTCCACCTGGGTGATCTGGTTCTCCTCCAGTGTGGTGTCCGCCCAGCTCATGGAGGTGAAGGCACACTTGCCGGCGGGCACGGAGTGAGCAAACAGGGGATCCAGCATGTATCCGTTCACCGAGGTCTCATCCACACTGACCATGATCTCCCGATCCGTTTTGTTCACCAGAAACAGGTCCACGGTGTATCCCCAGATGGAGTCGTCCCTGTACCCGGTTACGGTGACAGACGCCTGATCGATGTCCAGAATCACGTTGTCCTCCGGCTGGCTCTCCCTGGTGAACACGGTGGCATTTTCCTCCCCATAGGGATATACGTGCACCGTCTCCTCTGCAACCGCATCGGCGAGCCAGTCGTTGGAGTCGTATACCCGGAAGGAGAGCTCGATGTCCGTGAAGGGACTCACCCCGTTTTCCTTCAGTGTGGAATCGGCAAGTGTGATCTCTCCGTTGGACTTCTTACCCGGTGCGATCTCCTCGCCAAAGAGCGTGGTGCACTCTACTCCGTTCACCGCTGCGGAACTGAGGGAGAACATATAAGTGGTATCCGGCGAACGGTTCTCCATGGCAACATTCAGCGTATACCCCCAGATACTGTCCTCCTGGATGCCCGTGATGCGGATGGAACAGGCAGCGTTATCAGCCACCGTGACCTCCTGGAACGGCGGAAGGGTCAGGGTGGAGACCTCTCCGGAAGACGAAGTTCCCCCGCTGCTG
>CAYXVN010000006.1:19732-39589 GCA_964468565.1 uncultured Oscillospiraceae bacterium
GCTGCTGCCCGCTGCCGGGGAACCGGAGACGGAACTGCCGGTGTTGTTGGAACTTCCTCCCCCGCCTCCGCAGGCGGCAAGGGAGAGCACCAGAACCAGGGTCAGCAAACATGTCAGAAGTCGTTGCATCATATCATCCTCTCATCTCATCCTACAGTTTCCAGATTGTCCTTTCCTTCCTTTTTTATCTTAGCACGCCGATACCCGAATTGCCATGTTACTTTGCTGGACTTTTCCAGGTTCTGTCCCATAAGGGCATCCCCGCCTGGGAGGCTGTTTCAGATAATCCTACAGTTCTCCTTTTATTTTCGGCATGTTTCTTGTGCAATTCAACGGACTTTGCTTCTGGAACCTTGCTGTCCGTTTTAGGGGACACCAATCCACGTAAAATGGACCCATTCTTTCAGGAGGTGCGAAACATGCTGCCAGGAACCATCTGCCGCTCTGTTTCCGGGCTCTCCGGGGCCCAGAAGGAGATGCTTACCACCGCTCTTGTCCAGTCCCTGCATCTGGACCTGGAACAGTGTCAGGTCCGCCCTTCGGAGTGTCCCCGCTGCCACTCCGACACCGCTGCCTTCATCCGCCGGGGCACCTGCGGCACCGCTCAGCGCTATGCCTGCAGCGCCTGTCACCATCGCTTCGTCTTCCACCCATCTGAGGTCATGAGGGGCTCCCACCTGCCGGTTCAGTGCTGGATCCGGCAGATGGAGGACCTGCTGGAGGGTGTCTCCATTGAGCGCTCCTCCCTGGAGACCGGCCTCTCCACCCGCACCATCCAGCGGGTGCGCAACTGCCTGCTGACCCAGATCGACCACCTGATTCTGGAGGGAGTCCTGGAACCTGATTCAGACCCCACCGTACCTGCCGCCATCTGAACAGAGTGGGATTCCCCCCTTAAACGCCGGCAGGCCTTCCCGGAGAGACCGGGAAGGCCTGCCATTATCATAATTTCTGACGCCTCGCTGACAGGAGGCAGCAAAATCCGGACAAGGGAACAGCTCACCTGCCGGGGCGAAAGCCGTCTTTCAGGCTTACGGCCCGGTTGAACACCAGATGTCCCGGTCTGGAGTCCCTGGAATCCGCACAGAAGTAACCCAGGCGAAGGAACTGATAGCGCTCCGAAGGCTGTGCTCCGGCCAGACCCGCTTCCACCTTGGAGCCGCTGAGAACCTCCAGAGAGGCCGGATTCAGGCAGTCGAGGAAGTTTTCCGCACTTTCCGGCTCAGGATCCGCAAAGAGATTGTCATAAAGACGCACCTCAGCGTCCACCGCAGTTTCCGCATCCACCCAGTGGATGGTGGCACCTTTCACCTTGCGGCCGTCCGATGGATTTCCCCCTCTGGAGTCGGGATCGTAGGTGGCCAGGATCTCCACCACGTTCCCAGCCTCGTCCTTCACACAGCCGGTGCAGCGGATCAGGTAGGCACCTTTCAGGCGGCACTCAGGACCGCCCGGATAGAGACGCTTGTACCTGGGAATGGGCTTCTCCAGAAAGTCCTCCGCATCCACGTACAGATCCCGGGAGAAGGTGACGGGACGGGTACCCGCCTGGGGATCGTTGGGGTTGTTCTCCACCTGGAACACCTCACTCTGACCCTGGGGGTAGTTGGTGACCGTGAGGCGGATGGGGCGCAGCACTGCCATGGCCCGGCAGGCATGGAGGTTCAGGTCCTCCCGCAGGCAGTGCTCCAGAAAGCCGTACTCCACTGTGGACGTGTTTTTGGCCACCCCGATGCGCTCACAGAAACTGCGGATGGCAGCGGGGGTATAGCCCCGGCGGCGCAGGCCGCAGAGGGTGGGCATGCGGGGGTCATCCCAGCCGGAGACATAGCCCTCCTCCACCAGCCGGCGCAGCTTCCGCTTGGACAGCACGGTATAATTGATTCCCAGGCGGGCAAACTCGATCTGCCTCGGTCTGCTGGGCACGTCCGTGTTGTTGATCACCCAGTCGTAGAGGGGCCTGTGATCCTCATACTCCAGGGAGCACAGGGAGTGAGTGATGCCCTCCAGGGCGTCCTGAATGGGATGGGCAAAGTCGTACATGGGGAAAATGCACCACTTTGTGCCCTGGCGGTGGTGCTCTATATAGCGGATCCGGTACAGTACAGGATCCCGCATGTTGAAGTTACCGGAGGCCAGGTCGATCTTCGCCCGCAGGGTATACTTTCCCTCCGGAAACTCACCGGCACGCATCCGCTGAAACAGATCCAGGGACTCCTCCACAGGGCGGTCCCGCCAGGGAGAGCGGGCCGGGGTACCCACATCGCCCCGGTATTCCCGGAACTGCTCCGGCGTCAGTTCACAGACATAGGCCAGCCCCCTGCGGATCAGCCCCAGGGCCAGCTGATAGGTCTCCTCAAAGTAGTCCGACCCGTAGAAGAAGCGGTCACCCCAGTCAAAGCCCAGCCAGTGGATGTCCTCCTGGATGGCATCCACAAACTCCGTGTCCTCCTTGGCCGGGTTGGTGTCATCCATGCGCAGATTGCAGATGCCGCCGAACTTCTCCGCGGAGCCGAAGTCGATGATCAGTGCCTTGCAGTGGCCGATGTGCAGGTAGCCGTTGGGCTCGGGGGGAAAGCGGGTGTGGACCTGCATCCCGGCAAAGCGACCTCCAGGGGCGATGTCCTCCTGGATAAACTGATGAATAAAGTTCTGGGTCTCGCCGTTTTCCTCGACATTGAGGGAGGTCTTCGTCTCTTCCGGCATGTCTGACCCCTCCTATCTCTTGCCCGACCCCTTTGCCGGACTTCGTATCAGGGCTATCTTACACCAGGCACCACTTCCAGCGCAAGGTTTTCCTGCTGCACCGGCGGATTTCCGTCAGGACGCAGATTTCCTGCCCCGGTTTCCCTCCCCTTTCCGGCAAAGTGACAGCTTTTCCCTTCTGGCTCTTGTCTCCCCTCCGGAAATGGGCTATACTGTGGAAGGCGAGAGGAGGAATTTCATGAGTCACGACATTCTGATTCTTGGCGGAGGGCCCGCCGGCCTGGCCGCCGCCATCGCCGCCCGGGGACGGGGCCGCTCCGCTCTGGTCGTCTCCACCCCCGGAGGAGAAAGTCCCCTGGCCAAGGCGGAGCGGATCGACAACTGCCCAGGCCTGCCCGGCATCAGCGGCGCACAGCTGCTGGAGACGCTGGAACACCAGGCCCGCAGCATGGGGGCGGAGTTTCTCACCGGCAGAGCGGTCTCCCTGCTGGCCTGGAACGGCTTTCAGCTGACAGCCGGCACAGAGGTGGCCTCCGGAAAGGCCCTGGTTCTGGCTCCCGGCGTCACCCGGCAGGCAAAATATCCCGGTGAGGCCCAGTTCCTGGGGCGGGGCGTCAGCTACTGCGCCACCTGCGACGGCATGCTCTACCGGAACCGGGCGGTGACCGTGGTGGGACTGGCCCCGGACGCCCCGGAGGAGGCAAACTTTCTGCGCTCCCTGGGCTGCCAGGTCACCTACCTCTCTCCCCGGGAACCCCGTGGACTGGGGGAGGATATCCCGGTAATCCGGGCCTCCCGCTTTGCCATCCGGGGTGGGCAGACCGTTACCGCCCTGGAAGCGGACGGGCAGGAGATTCCCTGCGATGCCGTCTTTCTCCTGCGCCGGACGGTGGCTCCCACGGATCTTCTCCCCGCTCTGGAGACGGAGGGGGGCTATGTGAAGGTGGACCGCCGCATGGCCACCAATGTACCGGGAGTCTACGCCGCCGGAGACTGCACCGGCACCCCGCTGCAGATCGCCAAGGCTCTGGGCGAAGGCCACACTGCCGCACTCTCCGCCTGTACCTGGCTGGAACAGCAGGAAAACACCCTAACGAAATGAGGAAAGCTCCATGACGCAATTCACGAAGCAGACATTCGAACAGGCCCTCGCCAGCTCAAAGCCCATGATGGTGGACTTCTGGGCCCCCTGGTGCATGCCCTGCCGCATGCTCGGTCCCCTGATCGAGGACCTGGCGGGCCGCTACGAAGGCAAGGTCATCTCCGGCAAGGTAAACACCGACGAGGAGATGGAACTGTCCCTCCAGTACGGCATCAGCAGCATTCCCACGGTCATCTTCTTCCAGGGTGGCAAGGAGGTACAGCGCATCGTGGGTGTGACGGGCCCCGAAGAGTTTACCCGCGCCCTGGACGCCCTCCTGTAGGGCACCCTTTCCAGGACTCCACAACCGGGCACAAGAAAACCGGCGCGAAGAAACCCGCGCCGGTCTTTTTTCTGTCCTTACCCTGTCCACGCCCGGTCTTCCGGTCCTGCCCAAGACGCCGGGGAAATACCCGCCCGGAGCACCAGATCAGGAGTTCCCCCGGACACCGGAGAGGTCACGCATGACCTCACCGGCCAGAATCAGCCCCGCCACCGCCGGCACAACGGCATTGCTGCCGGGAATCTGGCGGCGCTGGGTGCATGTGCGTGCGGTTCCCGGCGGACAGATGCAGTGGGTCCGGCAGCTGACGGACATGTCCTCCTGGGGCTTCATGGGCACTTCCCGGGAGTACACCACCTTCAGCCGGGGGATGCCCCGCTTCCGCAGCTCCCGGCGCATCACCCGGGCCAGGGGACAGACCGAGGTCTCATAGATGTCCGCCACCTGCAGAGCGGAAGCGTCCATCCTGTTCCCCGCTCCCATGCAGCTTATGATGGGAACCCCGCTCCGCCAGGCCTGCTCCACCAGGTCCAGCTTTCCGGTTACCGTATCGATGGCGTCCACCACATAGTCGTACCGGGGAAAGTCGAACTGACCGGCCGTCTCGGGAAGGTAAAACGTCCGGAAGACATTCACTCTCACCTCCGGACAGATCTCCAGAATCCGCTCCCGGGCGACCTCCACCTTCCAGCGCCCCACCGTTTTCCGGGTGGCCAGAATCTGCCGGTTCAGGTTCGTCAGACAGACCCGGTCATCGTCAATGAGATCCAGCGTTCCCACGCCGCTGCGGGCCAGTGCCTCCACCGCATAGCCTCCCACGCCGCCGATCCCGAAGACGGCCACTCTGGCCTGCCGGAGTCTCTCCAACCCCTCAGCGCCCAGCAGAAGCTGGGTTCTGGAAAACTGGTTCAGCATGTTTTCTCCATCCTCAGTTCTCAGATTGCCGGATCCTGCCTCCGGATGTGGCCGGAGGGGCACTCCCCTCCGGAACCGTCAGCCCGGCCAGATAGGCCTGGGCACTGGCTGCCGCATTGGCCCCGTCCGCCGCGGCGGTCAGGACCTGCCGCAGGGGCTTGCGCCGCAGGTCCCCGGCCACAAAGAGGCCGGGAACGGCGGTCCGGCAGGTCTCATCTGCCACCACATAGCCCTCCTCGAACCTCAGCGGCAGGCGCTGCAGCCACTCCGACCGGGGAATGGTCCCCACCGCGATGAAGACGCCGTCCATGGGCTCCTCCCTCCGGGTCCCGTCCCGCTCCAGACACACCCGCTCCACGGACAAACTGCCCAGGATCTCCCGCAGGCAGGTGCGGTAGGCCACTGTGACGTTGCTGCGCCGGAGCAGTGTCTCCACCGAGGGGCGCGCTGCCCGGAAAATCTCCCGCCGTACCGCTACGGTCACTGAACGGCAGATGGAGGAGAGGTAGAGGGCATCCTCCACAGCGGTATCCCCGCCTCCCACAACCAGCACATCCCGGTGTGCATAAAACGCCCCGTCACACAGCGCGCAGAAGGAGGCCAGGTTCTCCCCGGGGATGCCCAGGGTGCGGGGCACCGCACCTGTGGCGGCAATCACTGCCCTGGCTTCCAGGGCGGTGCCATCCTCCATGCGCAGCACTTTGCCCGCCGGACCCTCCTCCAGGCTCTCCACCTCACCCGGAGTGATCTCCGCTCCCATCTCCAGCACCTGAGCCCGGAAGGCCTCCGCCAGAGCCTCCCCGCTGAGAGACGGAACACCGGGATAGTTCTCCACCCGATGGGAGGAGGTGATCTGTCCCCCTCCCCAGCCGTCCTGTTCCAGAAGGGTGAAGTTCAGCCCGGCACGGGTGGCGGCCAGGGCGGCGGAGAGCCCGGCAGGGCCCGCCCCCACGATGATCAGGTCAGTCATACAGTTCCAGAATCTCCCACTCATACTTCCCCTCCCGAATGCGGAAGGCATTCAGGGTGGGAAAGTCCTCCGCTTCCAGGGAGAGAATCAGATAACTTGCCGCCGGGTCATAGGCCAGCCTCACATCCTCCGCCGAGGGGCGGGAGGGCGTCTCCGGATGGGAGTGCCAGTTGCCCAGGGGCTGAATGCCCCGGGCACGCATGTCCCGCACCGCCGCAAGCTGCTCCCGGGGATCCATGGAAAAGTGTTCCCGGGAGGCGTCCTGATTGGTGAGACAGTACACCGCCTCCACATGGCGGACACCCTGCTCCTCCCGGCCTCCCAGCATTCCGCAGGCCTCACCGGGCAGACAGCTGCGGGCATGGGCAAGCATTCTGCAGGCATCCCCGCTTCGCATGCGAATCATAGCGTTCCGTCACACTCCGCCTGTTCGTAGTCGATGAGCCGGGTGATGGTGGGGTGATCTCCGCAGATGGGGCAGGCGGGATCCCGGGGGGGAAGTTTTACCCTGCGGAAGCTGGAATTCAGGGCATCGTAGGTGAGCAGAGCCCCGGTGAGCAGCTGTCCGGCTCCTGTGATGTACTTGACCGCCTCCATGGCCTGGAGACAGCCGATGACGCCGGCCACCGCCCCGATGACACCCGCCTGTCTGCAGGTGGGCACCGCATCCTTGGGAGGGGGCTCCCGGAAGACACAGCGGTAGCAGGGTCCCTGTCCCGGCACCCAGGTCATGAGCTGGCCCTGAAAACGGATGATCCCCGCATGGCAGAAGGGCTTACCGGCCATGACGCAGGCGTCGTTGATGAGGAATTTGGCCGGGAAGTTGTCGGTTCCGTCCAGGATGAAGTCATAGTTTTTCACGATGTCCAGAATGTTGTCTGCCGCCAGGAACTCGTGGTAGGTCTCCACCTTCACATCCGGGTTGATGGCCTCCATGGTCTCCCTGGCAGACTCCACCTTGGGCCGCCCCAGATCCGCCGTGGTGTGGATCACCTGCCGCTGCAGGTTGGACAGGTCCACCACATCGGCATCGGCTATGCCGATGGTCCCCACTCCTGCCGCCGCCAGGTAGAGGGCGGCAGGAGACCCCAGACCTCCGGCCCCGATGATCAGTACCTTTGCGTTCAGGAGCTTCTTCTGCCCCTTTACCCCGATCTCCTTCAGGATGATGTGGCGGGAGTAGCGCTCCATCTGCTCATTGGAAAAGCTCATCCGCATCCGCCTCCCATGAAGTAGAGGAATTCCACCACGTCTCCGTCCTGAAGAACCCGGCTCTCCCGCTCCTCGTAGTTTACAAACTCGTCGTTGACGCTCACGGTCACATAGAGGGGCATCTCCACCTTCTCCGCCTCCACCAGCTGGGCGACGGTGGTTCCCTCCGGGTACTCCTTGGGAATACCGGCAATGATCAGTTTCATGCTCTCTCTCCTGTCTTCGGATTCTCCGGCAGCACCTGGGACAGGAACTGCCTCAGCCCCTCCCGGTCAATGACCCCCCGGTGCCGGGCCTTTTCCTCCCCCTGGCTGAACAGGATCAGCGTGGGGGCCGCCTGGACATCATACTGCCGGGTGAGCTGGGGATTTGCTGTGGTATTCACCCGCACCACCGCCAGCTGTCCGGCATACTCGCTCTCCGCCCGGCTGACGAGGGGGGCGATCCGCCGGCAGGGCACGCAGCCGTCCCGGTAGAAATCCGCCAGGACCGGCAGGGTGCTGTCCTCCAGAAAGGCCGGGAACGTGTCCTGGTTGAGTGTCTCCGCCATGGTCAGTCCCCCACCTTGCGGACGATCAGGTCATAGGTGCCGTCCCCGTTGTCCACCAGGCGGAGGATCTGATGGCCCTCCTCCTTGATGCTGCGGGGGACGTTCTGAACCGGCTCGCCGTCATTCATCCGGATGGCCAGAATATCCCCCTCCTCCAGTTCCTCCAGTGCCACCTTCGCCTTCACGAAGGTCACCGGACAGACCACATCGGTGATGTCCACCCGGTCCGTGATTTCATACTCACCCATCCACAGCCGCCTCCACACTCTCCTGCAGTTTCTCCCAGCCCACCCGGTCCAGGGTCTGGGCAAAGCGCTCTCCCGGGTTTCCGTACCGGGAGAAAAAGTCAATTGTCGCATCCGCCACCCGGAAGAGGGTCTCCCGATCCCGGAGAATGGGCAGCAGACTGGCCCCCTTCCGGATGCTGTTTCCGAAGGTGCCCCCAAAGGAGACCAGATACCCGCTCTCCCCGGTCCAGGCCTCCGTGGGGCAGGCCTTCACACAGCGCCCGCAGTAATTGCAGCGCTCCGGATCCAGGACGATGCGGCCCTCCTCCACCCGGATGGCCTGCTGGCGGCAGGCCTTTACACAGACCCCGCAGAGAATGCAGGCCTCCGCGTTCCAGGAGGGAATCAGACCGCCCTTGACGCCGAAGTCATTCTCCTCCGCCTTGAGGCAGTTGTTCTGGCAGCCGGTGACCCCGAACTTGAACTTGTGGGGCAGCTGCCGCCCGAAGTAGCGCTCATCCAGGGCCTCCGCAATGTCCAGAGCATCGATGCAGCCGCTGGGACAGCACCGTCCTCCCTGGCAGGCGGTGACGGTCCTCACCCGGGGCCCGCAGACTCCCGGCTGCACGCCGCCCTCTGCCAGGGCCTTCTTCACCTCGTCGATGTCCTCCAGACGGATGAAGGGAATCTCGATCCCCTGCCGGGAGGTGAGATGGATATAGCCGTGGCCGTAGCGGCCGGCCACATCCAGAATGGCAGCCAGCTGTTCCGTGGTCACGGTACCGCCCACCACCCGCAGACGCAGGGAAAAGTGATCCTTCTGAATCTGGCGCATGAAGCCGCCCGCCTTCAGGGCAGCATAGTTCACTTCCATTGGCCTTCCTCCTGTTACCGGACCTGTGCCATGGCTTCCGCCGCCTGGCGGAAATCCTCCACAAGGTCCCCGATGTCCTCAATTCCCACACTGACCCGGATCAGATCGTCGTACACCCCGGCCCGCTCCATCTCCTCCGGCGAGGAGTGAATGAAGATGCTGGAGGCGGGATGTATGGCAAGGGTGCGCACGTCCCCGATGTTGCTGATGATGAAGGCACACTTCAGATGGTCGATGAGGGCAAAGGCCCGGGCGCGGCTGCCCGTCCGCAGGGTCAGAATGGCACCCCCCATGCCCCCCTCCATCTGCCGGAGCACCACCTGGTGGCAGGGACTGTCCTCCAGACCGGGATAGCGCACATCCGAAATCCCCTCCATGGTCCTCAGGGCCCTGGCCAGAGCCAGAGCATTGGAACAGGCCCGCTCCACCCGCAGTCCCATGGTCTCCAGCCCCAGCAGGTTGAGATAGGCGTTCTGAGGGGCCAGACAGGGGCCGAAGTTCTGCCAGAGATCCTGGCGAAGCCCCCTGGTGTACGCTGCCTTCGGCATCTGGCAGCAGCCCTTCAGCCCGGGCCAGCGCTTCTCATCCCAGGAGAAGCGGCCTCCGTCCACAATCACCCCGCTGATGGCACTGCCATTGCCGTTGATGTACTTCGATGAGGAGTGCACCACCACATCGGCCCCCAGGGACAGGGGACGCAGCAGAACCGGCGTGGCGGAGGTGCTGTCCACGATCAGGGGCAGATTGTGCCGGTGGGCCAGGGTGGCCAGGGCAGGGATGTCCGCCACATCCAGGCCCGGATTGCTGATGACTTCGGTAAAGATCGCCCGGGTCCGGTCCCCGATCAGGGGCTCAATGTCCCCGCTGCCGCATCCGGGGGCAAAGCGGGTGACAATGCCGAAGCGCTCCAGGTCGTGAAACAGATTCAGCGTGCCGCCGTACAGGCGGCTGGTGGCCACAACCTCGTCTCCGGAGACCAGAATGTTCAGCAGGGCCATGGACACCGCCGCCATTCCGGAGGCACAGGCCACAGCTCCCATGCCGCCCTCCAGAAGGGCCATTCTGCGCTCAAATGCGGAAACGGTGGGATTCGCCAGGCGGGAATAGGCAAATCCGGGGGCCCGGTTGCGGAAAACCTGTTCCATCTGCTCCGCACTGGACTGGGCAAAGGCGGAGACCTGGGCGATGGGAGGCAGGGGCGAACCGGTTGCGGGGTCGGGGCCGTCGGGGCTGTGCAGCACCAGGGTGTTGAGCTTCATAGGGACAGATCCATTCCTTTTCCGTCAATAACCTACTTCTCCGGCAGGTTTGTCCCATGATAACAGTCACACCGGAGGAATGCAACGGAACCGGCGGGAATGTGAACTTCGTCCCGGAAAATGAAACTGCGTCCCCCGGCAGCCGCCCCTCAGGACCTCTGCCCCCCGGAAATTCCGGGCAGAAAAAGACCCGCACGCAGATTCGTGCGGGTCCCGTTCCCGGAATCAGTTCTCGCCCTCCGTGTCATTTCCCGTCAGGATTCCGCTCAGGTCCACCTGGTGGGCATCACCCCACAGGCGCTCCAGGTCGTAAAAACTCCTGGCCTCCTCCGTGAAGATATGAACCACCACGGCGGAGAAGTCCAGCAGGGTCCAGGCACCTCCCTGGCGCCCTTCGATGTGGTGGACGGTCTCCCCCGCCTTCTCCATGGCCTCCTCGCAGGCATCGGAAAGAGCCCGCATCTGGGTATTGGAGGTGGCGGTGCACAGAACAAAGTAGTCGGCCAGGGTGGTCAGTTCCTCCGTGTGCAGTACCCGGATGTCCAGTCCCTTCTTGCTCTCCAGCGCTCTGGCCAACAGTGCCATTGTTTCATAGGATGTCAAGATGATCCGCTCCTTCCTAATTGCCGCTCCATTCGTCTCCGGCAGACTCCTTATCCCGGATGGAAACGGGGAGGTCTTCCGGGGTTTCTCCGGAACCTCCGATGCCCTCCTGGTCCTCCGTGCCGGCATGGCCGCCGGAGTTCTCCTGTCCGCTGCCGACGCTCTCCTCAGGCTCTCCGCCCCCGGGATTCGCACCGGGGGTGCTGTCGGAGGGCTGCTCCTCCGTTCCGGTGGAGGGGGTCTCCTCCCCGTCCAGGCTGCCTCCAGGCTGCACCGTCTCCAATCCGCTGCCGTCGCCGGAACCGGAATCCGGCTCCTGGGGCTCCCCCACATCGCCTCCCTGGGTGCCGCTGTCCGGCTCCTCCGGCTCCGGATCGTCAGAGGGCGTGGAAGTTCCGGTGGAACCGGTTCCCGACCCGGTGGTACTGCTGCCCGTGCTGCCGGTGCCGGGCCTTGCGGTGCCGCTGCCGGTACTGCCGCTACCGGGTCTTGTGGTGCCGCTGCCCGTGGAGCCGGTACTGGGTCTTGTGGTGCCGCTGCCGGTACTGCCTGTACCTGGCCTTGTGGTGCCGCTGCCCGTGGAGCCGGTACTGGGTCTTGTGGTACCGCCGCCGGTACTGCCTGTACCTGGCCTTGTGGTGCTGCTGCCTGTGGTTCCGGCGGTACTGCCGGTGGTGCTCCCGCTCTCCGGTCCAATCGTAGTAGGCGTTACCGAGGAGTTCCTCCCGCCCACAATGGACTTGTTGATCTTGCCGCTGGTGACGGTGTACCCCTTGCCGGACCGGATGAGCATGTGCAGGTCGGATTTCTCCACATCCCGCAGATAGGGATTGATCTTCTCGTTGACGATCTCCAGCATGCCGTCCGGATCCAGGGTCACCATGGAAGCACCGTTGTACATCACCAAGGCCCCGATGGGGGCGGTCTCAAAGCTGATGCTGGTATCCGGGTTCATGCCGTAGGCCTTCTGGGCCAGGGCCAGAATGTTGCCCACCGTCAGATCGGTCTCCACATTTTCCTTGAAGATCTCCACCAGATCAGGGAGTTTGAAAAACAGGGTGGGCGTCAGACATTTCTTTGCCACCGCCTTGAGGAAGTCCTGCTGAATGGAGATGCGGGTAATGTCCCCGCCGCCGGAGTTGGTCCCGTCGCTGTTCTTGCGCCAGCGCACCACCTGCATGGCATCCTCCCCGGTGAGTTTCCGCAGCCCGGCCTTCTGATGGATGTGCAGATCCTGGTAGGGGTCATCGTAGTCCATGTTGAAGGGGACCTTGAACTCCACTCCTCCGATGGCGTCCACCAGTTCTCCGATGGCCTCCCACTGGACGTAGACGTAGTAGTCCGGAAGAATGCCGGTAAGGTCCCGCACCGATTCCTTCAGTGCCGCCATGCCCTTCTCGGTCTGGGTCTTCTCGTCCTTGCCCTTGTTGTTGTTAAAGACGGCGTTGAGACGCTTGCTGGCCGTTCCCACATCCATCATGGTGTCCCGGGGCAGACTCAGGCCGCTGACCGTCTTCCCCTTGGTGTCGTAGTTCAGCAGCAGCATCACATCCGTGGAGCCGCTGGCCACGTCCCGGCCGGCCACCAGAAAGGTATAGACCCCCTCTCTGCGTCCGCTGAGGGATATGTTGGGCGTTTCCGCCTCTTCAAAGTACTCCGATCCCGCTCCGTTCATCTGCTCCGGATTGGCCTGAGCGGTTCCCGACTCGCCCAGATTCTCCGCGGAGCCGGAACCGTCCGGGTGAGGACCGGGAATGGAGGGGACCCGGATCCAGGCACTGAGAGCCACTGCTCCCACTCCGATGCACCCAACCAGCACCAGCAGAACCAGCAAAACCCGGCGGCGTATTTTCTGCCCCCGGGTCATCTGCTGTTCCCGGCGGCCCACCTCCCGCTTGCCTCTCGCGTTTCTGCTCATGGTTTCTCTTCCCCCGTCTTCACACCCTGCCTGCGCAGCCAGTCCCTGGCAAGCAGTGTCTTTCTGTGTATGGGCAGCCTGCGGTCCTTCATCTCCTGAATGGTGGTCTCCACCCCCAGCAGCAGAGCCCGGTCCAGGTCCTCGTAGGCCAGCTGCCGCAGGCGCTCCACGCCCTCAAAGTCCCGGTTCGGTTCGATATAGTCTGCCAGGTAGAGAATCTTCTCCAGCGTGGTCATGTTCTCCTTGCCGGTGGTGTGCCAGCAGATTGCGCCGGCCACCCGCTCATCCTCCCCGAACACATCCCGGGCAATGCACGCGCCCGTCTTGGAGTGGAGAAGCTTCACCGCCACCTGCTCCAGCTCATCCAGTTCCACGCCGTACTTCCGGCACAGCGCCAGCTGGGGCTCCAGATCCAGGTATTTCGTGCAGTCGTGGAGGATCCCCGCCCGGCGGGCGGCCGTCTCGTCCTCCCCCCAGCGGCGGGCCAGCCGGGCAGCCTCCTCCTCACACCCCCGGATATGAGGCACCCGCTTCTGGTGCACCATGGACCAGGAACAGGCCCGCAGGTCCTCCAGCCCCAGATGCTTCAGGTCCGCATGGGTGCCGTAGAGTCCGTGGAGCAGGATGTAGCCGTAGACCGGGGGAAGCAGGTACTCCTGTCCCCCTCCCCCTCCCAGCAGGGCGCGGATCTCACTGGAGGAGATGTCCACCAGATCCGGCACCGTCATGGTGACCACCCGGGCCTGGAAGGTCTCCTCCAGAAATGCCTTCTGGGGTTCCAGGGCCTCGGCGCCCTCCCCCTCCTTCCGGGCCAGGGCGCAGATGCCGCTCAGCCGCAGGATGGAGGCCGGGTCGTACCACTGGTGCAGGGTGAGGAACATGTCGGTGCCCATCAGGAACCAGAACTCCGCATCCGGGCAGCGGCTGCGCAGCTCCGTCAGAGTATCTGCCGTATAGCTGGTCCCGCTGCGGCGGATCTCCATGTCCGAGACCTCCGCAGGAAGTCCCGTCTCCATCTCCAGGGTCTCAGCCATGAGCCCGGTCATGGCCAGCCGGTGTTCCGCCCCGGGGGTCCCCTCCGGCAGATCCTTGTGAGGGGGAATGGCTGCCGGAATGAAGAGGATCCGCTCCAGCTGCAGTCTGGCTGCCGCCGCCCGGGCGGCCGCCAGATGTCCCAGATGGGGAGGGTTGAAGGTCCCTCCGTAGATGCCAATCTTCATCTCAGCCACCTCAACCCTGCCGGGGTTTCCGGTCCTGAACCAGGACGATCCGGTCCTTCCTGTCTTTTTTGTGACTTTGACGATAGAGCACGAATTTTGTTCCGATCACCTGGACCACTTCACTGCGGGTCCGGGGCGCCAGAGCCTCCGCCGCCTCCCGGGCGGTGAGCATGGAGTGCTCCAGCACTCTTCCCTTGATGAGTTCCCGGGCCTCCAGGGCATCGTCCGCCTGTTTCACCAGGTTTTCTCCGATGCCCTCCCTGCCGACGATGAGGATGGTATCCAGATGGGAGGCCAGGCCCCGCAGCTGTGCACGCTGCCTGCTTGTCAGCTCCATGCCGCTCTCACCTGTCCTGCCCGGTGCTCTGCTGAGCCAGATAGCCCTCCAGTTTTTCCGCAAAGGCCCGCAGGGCCTGTCCCCGGTGGGAGATGGCGTTTTTCTCCTCCGGCGTCATCTGGGCGAAGGTCTTTTTCAGGTGGGGCACAAAGAAGACCGGATCATATCCGAAGCCGCCCTTTCCCATAAGGGCATAGGCAATGGTACCCTGGCACTCCCCCCGGGCGGTGAGCACATCCCCGTTGGGGAAACAGCAGGTGATGACCGTGGTGAAGTGGGCCGTTCTGGGCGTCTGGCCCCGCATGTTCTCCAGCAGCAGACGGCAGCGGGCGGGATCGCTGAGGCCCTCCCCGCCGTAGCGGGCGGTGTAGACCCCCGGCGCACCGTTGAGGCAGTCCACGCACAGGCCGGAGTCATCTGCCACGGCAGCCATGCCGCTGGCCTCCATGACCGCCTTCGCCTTCAGCAGGGAGTTTTCCTCAAAGGTGCTTCCGGTCTCTTCCACCTCCACCTGGACCCCGGCCTCCTCCTCAGAGCAGACCTCCACGCCCAGGTGCGTCAGCATGGTCCTGAGTTCCACCAGCTTGTTGGGGTTGCGGCTTGCCAGTACCAGTTTCATCAAGACGACCGTCCTTTCTTTAATAATGAAGTCCCGAAGTCCCAGGGAAGTCAGATCAGAGCCTGGGCAAATTCCATGGCGTCAAAGGGCTTCAGGTCATCCATGCCCTCTCCCACACCGGCATATTTCACCGGCACACCCAGTTCTCTGGCGATGGCAATGGCGATGCCGCCCTTGGCGGTGCCGTCCAGCTTGGTAAGCACGATCCCCGTAATGCCTGCCGCCTCCTTGAACTGTCTGGCCTGGATGAGTCCGTTCTGTCCCGTGGTGGCATCCAGCACCAGGAGGGTCTCCCGGGCGCTGTCCGGAAGTTCCCGCTCAATGACCCGGGAAATCTTGTTCAGTTCGTTCATCAGGTTCTGCTTGTTGTGCAGCCGTCCGGCGGTGTCCACCAGCACCACATCGGTCCGGCGGGCTCTGGCGGCGCTGATGGCGTCATAGACCACCGCCGCCGGGTCCGCTCCCTCGTGCTGCTTCACGATCTCCACACCCGCACGGTCCGCCCAGATGGTCAGCTGCTCCGCGGCGGCAGCCCGGAAGGTGTCAGCCGCACAGAACAGCACCTTGCGGTGCTCCCGCCGCAGCTGAGCCCCGATTTTGCCTATGGTGGTGGTCTTGCCCACGCCGTTCACTCCGATAAACAGCAGCACCGAGGGCCTGGTGGACAGGTCCAGAGCCCCGTCACCCACGCTGAGGGCATCTGCAATCACCCGGCACATGCACTCCCGGGCATCCGCCACTTTGCGGATTCCTTCCGCCTTCACCCGGCGGCGCAGTTCCTCCACCAGCTCCGTGGTCACGTCCATGCCGGTGTCCGCAAGGATCAGAGACTCCTCCAGCTCCTCGTAGAATCCGTCGTTCAGCTCCGAACCGAAGCTGGCAAAAATGTTGATTTTCTTCAGTGCGTCAAAAAAGCCCATGTCCGCTTTCCTTCCCGATTGATCATTTGAACCATTCCCTCAGGAGACCAGTTCCCCGCAGTAGGGACAGTACTGGCCCCACTGGAAGCCCTCCCGCAGCTGCTTTCCGCAGTTGGGACAGAAGCGGGGCGGTTCCTCCTCTCCGCTGCCGGAGGAGGCCCCGGCACTGCCGGAGGAGGCTGCGCTCTCCGAGGAGGAGTATGCGGAGGCATGCAGGAAGGGATACCGCTGATCCAGCATGCTGAAAATGGACTTGATACCCACAACCATCAGGATGATCAGAAGGATCATGAGCACAATGGACACCACGTTCTTCACGCCGCTTCCGGATTTTTTCCTGTCCATCCCAACCGTAACCTCCCGTTGAAATCCCCCGCACCGGGGCAGACCCTGCTGCCCATCCCTCCGGCGGGGGGCACCATGGGGGAGACACCCCGCCTTTTCCCGGAAAGGGGGAGAGGGACCCGGCCGGAGGAGAGGACGGGCCCGGACACTCCGGAGTCCCCCCAGGATTCCCGGGGACGCACCGGAAACCCCGGAACGCCAGTTCCTCCCGCTCTCTCCCGCGACCTCCGTCCGAAGCCTCCGCTCCCGGAGGGCCGGGATCTGCAGATCAGCCTATCTTACCATACCCGGCAGGGCTTTTCAAGTTCCAAATCCCATCTGTCCTCCCGAATCTGCAGGCAATTCCTCCCTGGATCTCAGCCCAGAGCGCCCTCACCTGCCGCCCATCTCCCTCCCGCTCCCCGCCTGGGGACGCCGGATCCGGGAGCCGGCGAGGGCAGCCCGCTGTCCCGGCAGGAACTCCCCGGGGCCATCTTCTGCTCCGGCCCTTCCGGCCGGCAGAGGGGACGCTTTGACTTTGCATGGCGGCAGGTGTATACTCTTTCAGGGAAAGGAGAGAGCAGCCGTGGAGCGGGTCATCTTTCACTGCGATCTGAACAGCTTCTTCGCCTCGGTGGAACTGCTGGACCATCCCGAACTGCGCCACCTGCCGGTGGCGGTCTGCGGCGACCCGGCCAGCCGCCACGGCATCATTCTGGCCAAGAACGAACCTGCCAAGGCCTGCGGCGTGCAGACCGCGGAGACCATCTGGCAGGCACGGAACAAGTGCCCCGATCTGGTGCTCCTTCCCTCCCATCACAGCCGCTACCGGGAGATCTCCCGGCAGGTCAACGACCTGTACCGGGAGTACACCGACCTGGTGGAGCCCTTCGGCATCGACGAGAGCTGGCTGGACGTCACCGGCTCCCTTCCCCTCTTTCACACCGACGGAAAGGCTCTGGCGGACCAGATCCGCTCCCGCCTGCGGCGGGAGTTCGGACTCACCATCTCCGTGGGGGTCTCCTTCAACAAGATCTTTGCCAAGCTGGGCAGCGACTACAAAAAGCCCGATGCCACCACCCTCATCACCCCGGACAACTTCCGCTCCCTGGTCTGGCCCCTGCCGGTGACCGACCTGCTCTATGTGGGCAGGGCCGCCAACCGGGTTTTTGCCCAGTACGGCATCCGCACCATCGGGGACCTGGCGGCCTTCGACCGGGAGAGCCTCTACACCCTGCTGGGAAAAACCGGCCCGCAGCTCCATGACTACGCCTGCGGACTGGACCGCTCCCCGGTCTCTCCGGAGGCGGCCTCCGCCCCTCCCAAGTCGGTGGGCAACGGACTCACCTTTGCCCGCAATCTGGTGGGACGGGAGGAGATCCGTTCCGGCATTCTCCACCTGGCGGGCGAGGTGGCCTTCCGCCTGCGCCGTCACCACATGAAGTGCCAGGGCGTGTCCCTCACCATCCGCAGTCCCGACTTCCGGGACACCGGCAGGCAGCAGCAGCTGGACACCCCCACCAACGTGAGCCGGGAGATCGCCGCCGCCGCCATGGCCCTGGCGGAGCAGTTCTGGAATATGAGCGCCCCCGTGCGGGCCCTCACCGTCACCGCCATCTACCTCATCGACGAGGATGAGGCCGGGGTACAGCTGGATCTGCTGGCAGGGGAGGAGGAGGCCAAGCGGGAGCGTCTGGAGAAACTGGAGAGCACCCTGGATGCCATCCGCATCCGCTACGGGAAGGACGCCATTGCCCCTGCCTCCCTGGGGCTGGCCGCCCGGAGGGCCCGGGAGGAGAACGGGGAACCGGCGCAGGGGGAGACCGGACCGGAACCGCCCCATCTGCCGGGATAATCCGGGGAACAGAGGGACCGTCCCCCTTTCCCTGCCCCGGCAGCGGCACCTGTGGCCGGACACAAAACAAGGAGCCCGGGCCGGGACCCGGGCTCCTGAATTCCTTTTTCACTCTCCAATTGGAGTGGTCTCCCGGCGGAACTTCTCCAGATAGGCCTCCTGGAGCAGCTGGAGACGCTGCGGATCCCTTCCTCCCACCGGGATGCCGTCCACCCTCTCCACCCGCATGCACAGGGCACTGGAACTGGTGACAATGATCTCATCGGCATTCATCAGCTCCACCATGGAGAAGGGCTCCTCTCTCACCGGAATGCCGAACTGCCGGGCAAGCTGCAGCAGATGCCTGCGGGTGATGCCGGGGAGAATCAGTTCATCGGTGGGAGCCGTACGCAGTACCCCCTCCTGGAGGATGGAGATATTGCTGTGGGCACACTCGGTGACCCGGGATCCCCGGTGCAGCACCGCCTCATCGCAGCCCCGCTCCTTTGCCCGCTGGTTGGCCAGCACACTGGGAATCAGGTTCAGGGTCTTGATGTGACACAGCCGGAAGCGCTCATCCTCCAGGGAGATCAGCCGGTAGGGCACATCCAGTGGCTTCATGGTGTGGGGCTTCACGAAAGCCATCAGGTTGGGCTCCACCCCCTCCCCCGGAAAGACGTGGTTGCGGGGGGCGGTTCCCCGGGAGACCTGCCAGTAGAGGAAATGAATGGGGGACTCCTCCGCCGCATCAATGACCTTCTGAAGTTCTGCCCTCACCCTCTCCCGCTCCATGCGAAAGGGGATTTCCAGCAGCCGCAGGCTGTTGTACATCCGGTCCAGGTGCTCTTCCAGGGCAAAGGGAATGCGGTTTGCCACACAGGTTGCCTCATAGATGCCGTCGCCGAAGTAGACTGCACGGTCATTCATGGGAACCGTCATTTCCTCCAGGGGACCTACGGTTCCGTTATAGTATCCCACATTTTTCCACATATCTGGTCCTCTCCTTTGATCAGGTACAGCCCCGGGGCCGGTCAGTATACCCGGTTTCTTCTCTCTTCCCATCCCCGCAGCAGCCGGCAGGCAGCCCAGGCACACAGGCAGCCCACCACAGCTCCCATCAGCACATCCGAGGGGTAGTGGACTCCCACATACAGCCGGGACAGCCCCATCAGCAGGGCCAGCACCAGGGCCAGAACTCCCATCCAGCGCCGTGGCAGGGTTTTCCACCAGGAAACTGCCGCTGCAAAGGCGGCGCAGGTGTGTCCGGAGGGGAAGGAATTGGGGTCCGCCTCGTTTACCAGAGGAACCAGCCCCGCCACATCCAGCCAGGGCCGGGGGCGGGCCACCAGATGCTTGAGAATCACATTGGTACACAGAAGTCCCAGGACCATGGCACACAGCGAGGCGATTCCGGCCTTCCGGGTGGGCCGGAAACACAGGAGCAGCAGACTGATAACAATCCACAGCATCCCCGCATCGCCCAGTTTTGTGTAAGCACAGACCAGGGGATCCAGGACACCGCGCAGCGTCTCCTGAATCCACAGAAGAGCTCCGCCGTCCAGAGCAAGGAGCATTTCCACTCATTTTCCCTCTTTTCTCACCGGAAGATGTGCCGCAGGTACCTGAGTACGCCGGTCCCCTTCCGGTTTGCTGCCATTATACACAGCACCCCTTCCCATTGCAAGAGGTTTTTCCATCCGGCCCCTCCGGCAGCCTGGGGGGGCAGATGCCCCCGGTCTCCCGGAGAATTCTGAAGTTCCGGGAGACCCGGGCAGGTGCATCAGAGCGTGCGGGAAGCAGAATCTGAGAGGAAACCTTCTCTCACTTCTCAGGAACCTTTTTCCATATCAGCGCGGGTCACCTGGGAGCGCAGGGCGTGCCCCAGGAACAAACAGGCCGGATCTCAGCTTCCTGTCCTCACACCGGACCCGGACCGGTCTGCCGG
>CAYXVN010000006.1:39599-41180 GCA_964468565.1 uncultured Oscillospiraceae bacterium
CCATCTCCTGCCTCCAATCCCCTGGGGCACAGAAGATGGTGCAGTTTTCCCTCACCCCTGGGGATCTCCTCCACTTTTGCCAAAGGGACAGGAGCGGGTTTCGATTCCTTGTACAAGCCTACAAATTTCCCATTCGCCCTTGCATCCGGTGCCCTCTTCCGATAGAATAAGGTCTCCATCCGTAACACCCGCTGCAAGGAGGATCTCCATGGTCTTGTCCCCCGTCTCACCCGCTGCACGCCAGGTGCGCATCACCTCTGAGGACCTCCTGCGCCCAAATCCGAAACACCCAGTATATCAGGCTGTCCGCATTACTGCACGGACGGCCTTGCGCTTTTTCCGGAAAGGAGATTGTCTATGAAGAAAGTCGCCGTCATCATGGGGTCCGACTCCGACTGGCCGGTGGTCAGGGGCACCTGCACCCAGCTCCAGGAGCTGGGCATCCCCTATGAGGCCCACATTCTCAGCGCCCACCGCACCCCCGCCGCCGCTGCGGAGTTTGCCCGGAGTGCCCGGGCCAGCGGCTTCGGAGTCCTCATCTGCGCCGCCGGCATGGCGGCCCACCTGGCGGGCGCCTTCGCCGCCAACACCACCCTGCCGGTCATCGGGATCCCCATGAAGGGGGGCGCGGCGGACGGGCTGGATGCCCTCCTCTCCACGGTGCAGATGCCCTCCGGCATCCCTGTGGCCACCGTGGCCATCAACGGGGCCAGAAACGCCGCCGTCCTGGCCGCGCAGATTCTGGCGGTCTCCGACGATGCTCTGGCCGCCCGGCTGGACGCCGCCCGGGAGAAGATGGCCGCTCAGATCGGGGGAAAGGAAGCGAAGCTCCAGGAGGAGCTGGCCCAGGGGAGTCTCTGAGGGAAATCCCCCGCCTGCAGAGGTCCCTCTGTCTCCCCCCCCCGGGCGCCTCCGGTGTCCCGGTCATTCATCAATCAATTCCGAAAGGAAGATACCCAATGGAAAAGCTGCAGCAGCTCTATGAGGGCAAGGCCAAGAAGGTCTACGCCACCTCGGATCCGGATCTGGTCATCGTCTCCTACAAGGACGATGCCACTGCCCTGGACGGCCTCAAGAAGGGCACCATTGTGGGCAAGGGGGTCATCAACAACCAGATGACCAACTTCCTCATGGCCAGGCTGGGCGAAACCGGCATTCCCACCCACTTCGTGGAGGAACTGAACCAGCGGGAGACCCTGGTGAAAAAGGTCTCCATCATTCCCCTGGAGGTCATCGTCCGCAATGTCTCCGCCGGTTCCTTTGCCAAACGCTACGGCGTGAAGGAGGGCATCGTCTTCCCGGAGCCCACCTTTGAACTGTCCTACAAGAACGACGACCTCCACGACCCCCTGATGAGCGAATCCCACGCCGTGGCCCTCCAGCTGGCCACCTGGGAGGAAATCAGCCTGATCCGCAGCTATGCCTTCCGGGTCAATGACTTCCTCAGGGCCGAACTGCTGGCCTGCGGCGTCACCCTGGTGGACTTCAAGCTGGAGTTCGGCCGCACCGGCGACGGCACCATCCTGCTGGCGGACGAAATCAGCCCGGATACCTGCCGCTTCTGGGATGCCGTCACCGGAG